>JBIKWS010000753.1:0-2700 GCA_044356195.1 Cyanophyceae cyanobacterium | reverse complement strand
ACGATCACGGTCGATATGCCCACCAGCGGCGAGCAGGGATACATCACCATCTCGCCCCGCCACACCATCCTGAGCGTCCAGGCTGCCGGCGACAAATTGGTGGTCCGTTACAACTGAGCGCACTCAGTCTGAACCTTCCTACGCACGGGGCGGCCGGAATACCGGCCGCCCCTTTTTCGTACCCTGCCAGACCCATTCCCCCAGCCACATGGCGCATCTTGAAACTGCCCCCGCAAGGAACGGGGTGGCGACGTCCTCGTCGCCGTTCCAAAGCCTTTCCCATGGCGATGAGGACATCGCCGCCCCGAATCCTATCCAAAATGGGGCAGTGCCAAGATGCGCCCCCAGCCCCACATTCACCCACTTGAACCTTGGAAGCACCACGCCCGTGCGCCCATCCTGAGTCCCCACCCATGAGGAGAGAACTATCGTCCATCGTCCGCGCTGGAATCGCGGCCAGCCTGATGCTCGCCGCCACGCTCACGCCGCCCGTCGTCATGGCGCAGAGCACTCCGAGGCTCGGCATCCCCGCTTCGGATGACGGCCTTCCCGGGGCCGGGCCCATCCGGCGGCAGGACTGGTTTCAGAAACTCTGGCTTCAGCGCCGTACCGATTGGGCTGCGAATGCCGACCGGGACCGCCACTCCCTGGTGTTCCTGGGCGACTCCATCACGCAGGGCTGGGGCGATCGGATGTCCGATGCGTTTCCCGGCATCAAGGTATCCAATCGCGGGATCTCCGGGGACACCTCCCGCGGCGTCCTGATCCGACTTGCGGAGGACGTCCTCGCCCTCAAACCCACCGGGGTGGTGCTGCTCATCGGCACCAATGACCTCGAGGAGAACGCGTCCCCGGAAACCATCGCCTCGAACGTCGAACAGATCCTCAACCTCCTGCGCCAACATGACCCCCACCTTCCCGTCATCCTTTGCGAGGTGTTCCCGAGCTCCGCGTCCATGCGGCGTCCCGCCGACAAGATCCAGAAGCTCAACCAACTCTACGCTGGAATCGCCAAGGGACGGTCCCAAGTCACCCGCGCCGAGACCTGGCCCCTGTTCGCAGACGCCAACGGCGATGCCAAGGCCGCGGAATTCCCGGATCTTCTCCACCCGAACGCCATCGGATACTCGAAGTGGGCGGCAGCGTTGCGCCCCCTGCTCGCCACGCTCGGATTCATGGAGATGGCGGACGATGCCTTCACCCCGGAACCCGGCTTCACGAGCCTGTTCAATGGGCGCGACCTGACGGGATGGGGATTCAAGACCAACCGCTTCGACGGCCTGACCCAGAGCACAGACGGTCGTTACCACGCCAAACATGGGCGCCTGATCGTGACCACCCCCACCGAGGGCCGCCGCGTCCAGCAGATCTGGACCACCCGCGAGTTCCCGAAGAACTTCACCCTCAAGCTGGAGTTCCGGGCCACCCCCAACGCCGACAGCGGCATCTTCATCCGGCAACCGCAATTGCAGTGCCGGGATTACCCCCTCGCCGGGCCGTACAAGACCCTCAAGAACTACAAGCCTCAGGATTGGAACGAGGTCGTCGTCGTCGTCCGCAACGGCACCGCCCACTGCACGTGCAACGGAGAGGTTCTCGAAGCTGCCCTTCCCGTGCCCCCGACCGGCCCCATCGGCCTGGAAGGCGATTCCGGGCAGATGGAGTATCGCCGCATCCGACTCCGCGAGGAGCCCTGAGCAAATCATGTCAGCCCTCGCAGAACGCCTGATTTCCATCCGCCAGCGGATCGCCTCCGCCTGCGATCGTTCGGGACGCTCCACCACCAGCGTGGAACTGATGGGCGTCTCCAAGAATCACCCCCCGGAAGCGGTCTCCGAAGCCGTCCATCTCGGACTGACCCTCTTCGGGGAGAACCGCATCCAGGAGGCCCGGGCCAAGATCCCTTTGAGCCCGCCCACAGCCCGATGGCAATTCATCGGACACCTGCAATCCAACAAGGCACGCGATGCCGTCGCGCTCTTTGAAATGATCCAAGGCGTCGACTCGCTCGAACTCGCCCGCGAACTCCAGAAGCAGGCTCAAAAGCAGTCCCGCCAACTCGCGATCCTCGCCGAGGTCAATGTCGCCGGTGAATCCAGCAAGTTCGGCTGGACCCCGGACGCGCTGCTGAGCGCACTCCCAGCCCTGTCTGCGCTGGATCGACTCCCTTTGAAGGGCCTCATGACCATTGCTCCCTACGCCCCCGATCCTGAGACGGCCCGCCCCGTCTTCCGCCAACTGCGCGAACTCCGGGATCAATGCGAACAACACCTCCAGCACCCGCTCCCCATCCTCAGCATGGGAATGAGCGGTGACCTCGAAGTCGCCATCGAGGAAGGGGCCACCCTTGTCCGGGTCGGCACTGCCCTCTTTGGCGATCGGCCGCGTCTGCTGCGGCCGGAATCTACTCCTTCCCAGCCCTGACTCCGGAACCCGCCCGACATGAATCCCCCACTCCTCCTGCTGACCTTTTGTCTCACCACGGCGACCTCAATCGCAGCAGAACCTTCGGACACCTTCACCCCCCTTTTCAACGGGCGTGACCTCACGGGCTGGGTCAACGTGAACTGCGCACCCGAAACGTTCACGGTGCGCGATGGGATGATCCACTGCGATGGCATCCCGACCGGCGCACTCCGCACGGAACGCCCGTTCGAAAACTTCATCCTCGAACTGGAGTGGCGCCATATGAAATCGGGC
>JBIKWS010000752.1:0-2704 GCA_044356195.1 Cyanophyceae cyanobacterium | reverse complement strand
CGCCGCCGTCAGGGGCGGGATGCTGCCTGCGTTGTTCTGTCCATCGGTCATCAACACCACGATCCGGCTCTTCGAGGGAAGGTCACGCAACCGGTTCACCGCCGTCGAAAGGGCGGATCCAATCGCGGTGCCCTGCTCGTTCAAAGTGTCGAGTCGATCCAGGATCCGCAGGAGGAAGTCGTGGTCCAGCGTTGGAGGCGCAGCGATGTAGGCGCGACTGGAGAAGGCCACGAGCCCGAAGCGGTCACTGGCCCGCTGTTCGATGAAGGCCTTGAGGACATCCTTCGCAATCGCGATCCGGTTCACGCGCTCGCCGTGCAGTTCGAAGTCCTCCGCCAGCATCGATCCGGAAAGGTCGAGCGCCACGGCGATGTCCACGCCACTGGCCCGGACGGGCGCACGTCCCTGCCCGGCCTGAGGACGGGCCAACGCGACAAACAGCAGGGCCATGGCGAGCCACCGCAAACCGCGCAGAACCGTACCCGCACGCGATCGGCTCAGGGAAGTAATGCCCTTCACCAAGCCGACCGACGAATACACGAACGTCGCCTCACGGCTCCATCGGCGGTGGGCCCACATCAGCAACGGAACCGCCAGGATACCCAGCAGCCACCAAGGGGATTCAAACCGCATCGCCCCCCCCTTTCTGTGGGTTGCCACCGGTTGGCGCACCGGACTCCGCCGCGGTCTCCAATGGGGCTGGAGCCGTTTCATCCACGACCCAGACCGCGGCCGCCTCCAGTCCGTCCAACTCCTGCGCACCCGGCTTCCACCCCGCGAACTTCACCAGATCGCATTGCTCCAGAAACGCTGCCAACGGTCCTTGATGACGCGGATCCAGTGTCGGACGCCGGCTCAGGTCCGTGAGGAATTCCTCCGTTGTCTGCTCCGGTGCCTTCAGCCCGAAACGATCCTCGAGATAATGCCGGACGGCATCGGACACCTCGCTGGCATAGCGGCGGGGTTCACCCATCCACTCGCGCGCGGCTTCGATGCGGCCGCGGGCCACCGAGGCCGGATCGGGCGCTGGAAGAGGCGCCCGTTCGGCGGGCGGCCGACGGCTCCAGCGCCACCAGGCCAGTCCTGCCGCGCCGGCCACCAAGGCGACGAATCCCACCTGGATCGGGCGCTTCCATGGGTCCGGGATGTCCTCCAGACGCTGGACGTCGCCGCGCAATGGAAGCCGTGGGACCACGTTTGTTCCTCCGGGGGCGGGCGCGAGGATCGGGCCGGGGGCCTGGCTCCGATTCGTCACCGCTCCCTGCGCCATGGCGGTTCCCAGGAACCAAGCGGAGACAACGAGGACAGCCGTGAAGCCCAGACCGCGGACAAGGCGACGCCGAAGAAGGATCATCGTCCCCTCCTTTTCTCGCGGGAATCAAAGAAGTCGGACAACGCCCGCTCGTACGGCTGATCCGTGCGCACCCGGAGCGCATCCACGCCACAACTCCCGAACAACCGGTCCAGTTCGTCCTGTGTCTTCGAGGCGCGGGCACTGAAGGCGTGCAACCGGCGTTCGTCGCTCGTGTTCACCTCGACCACCTCGCCGGTCTCCGAATCCTGGAGGAGCAATCGGCCCAGCTTCGGCAGAACCATCTCGAAGGGGTCCACCACCTGCACCGCGACGACGTCGTGCCGCCGGGCGACCTGCCGCAAGACGCCCGCGGAAATCCGGCCCAGGGTCTCGCTGTGCAGGACCCGACGCTTCAGGTGCGCCATGATCCCGCTGCGGCTGGGATTCGTTTCCGCCAGGAAATCCGAGACCAGCACAACGATCGCCCGGTGCGGCAGGATCCGGCGCGCGAACTCCAGTGCTCCGTTGATGGAGGTACCGCGGAACTGCGGTTCGTGGCAGAGGATGTCCCGCACCACACGCAGCACATGGCGCCGCCCCTTCTGCGGTGGGAGGTAATGCTCGACCGTCTCCGTGAAGAGGACCAATCCCACCCGGTCCTGGTTCCGGATCGCGCTGAATGCCAGCACCGACGCCAACTCCGCAGCCAACTCCCGTTTGGACTGCGCCCCGGATCCGAACAATCCCGACGCGCTCACATCCACCATCACCATCACCGTGAGCTCCCGCTCCTCCCGGAACTTCTTCACGAACGGATGGTTCATCCGGGCGGTGACGTTCCAATCAATCGTGCGGACCTCGTCGCCAGGCTGGTATTCGCGGACTTCATCGAAGTCCATGCCCACGCCCTTGAACGCCGAGTGGTACTGGCCCGCGAGGGAGTCCGCCACGAGCCGGCGCGTCCGGATCTCGATCTGTCGGATCTTCTTGAGCAGTTCCTTGGGGATCATTGCGGGCAGCGATCAGGCAACGGCGGTGACACGGGAGCCTGCGGTCAGGGCACCGGGAGTTCGTCGAAGATCCGCTGCACCACCCACTCCGCCGTCTTCTCCTCCGCCTCCGCCTCGTAAGTGATCGTCACGCGGTGGCGCAGCACATCCAACCCGATGCTCTTCACGTCCTGCGGCGTCACGTAGCCACGACCACGAAGGAACGCGTGAGCCCGTGCCGCCAGCGCCAGCGCGATCGTCGCCCGCGGCGAGGCCCCCATCTGGATCATGCCGTCGAGCTTCAGCTTGTAGGCCTGCGGATCCCGCGTCGCACAGACCACGTCCACGATGTAATCCCGGACTTGCTCGTCCATGTACATCTCGTTGAGCACGGCGCGCGCCTTGAGAATGTCCTCTGGGG
>JBIKWS010000084.1:0-9672 GCA_044356195.1 Cyanophyceae cyanobacterium | reverse complement strand
GGGCTCCCAGCAAGGCCATCAACGAGGCACGGACGTTCATTGACGCCATGGTTCGCGGCGGGACGGGAGGTTGGCAAGGGGGTTTTGTTCCCCTTGCCACTCCGGATCAGGACTGCGTGGTGCGGCGGCGGCTCATCCACACACCGAGCCCGAGGCAGCCGGCGAGGATCGCGTAGGTGCTGGGCTCCGGCGTGGTGATCGCGCCCGTGGTGAACACGAGTCCCATGTTGGCCCCGTTCATCGTGAAGCTCAGCAGCCCCATCGAGGTGCCGGCGATCTGGTAGATCGAGGCGTTGTAGGCGGAGTTCGAGGTCAGCGAGTTCCACCATTCGGCACCGGTGCCGCCGCCGGCCGCAAAGAATCCACCTTCCTGATAGGCGGCCTTCTCGGAGCCCTTGAACTCGGCGAAGTCCCCCGATTGCACCTTGGCCGCGTTTTCGTCGGTGTGGGTGTACTCGGCCCCCAGGAACGTGCCTTCGCTGGCGAACAGGCTGCGGTAACCCTTCCATGCGTCCGGCCCCTTCTCACCGGCGACAAAATACAGGCGGACGGCGTCGGTCGGCTTGATTGAATCGAAGCCCTCCACCTCGGTGAACAGGGAAGGGTCGTACTTTCCGGCGCTCACCGCGTCCTGCACGCTCGGCAGGAAATTCTTGGAGAATTCGGCGCTGGCGGTGTCGGACGCCGCCGTCTGCCATTCAACAGGCGTCCAGGTTTGCGCGGCGAGTTCGAGTGTGGAGACGATGGCGACGGTTCCGGCGAGGAGTTGGATAGTGCGGTTCATGTGAGCAGTGTGTTGCCTTTTTCCCTTTTGCACCTTTGGCGCTGACACTCAGCTCCAGGTGCACCAATGAACGATGCAACCTTGGTGCCACCGCGATGGCCTATACAAACCTCTTTTGATCAATGCTTTGAGATTTTACCCGTTTTTTGTGCAGTGCCCCATCCAGCTTTTGCAGCTCACTTGCATGCATGCACTTGCAACCCCTTCAAAACGACCCCTGATCCTCGTGTCAGGTCCGATGGAACTGAGGGCTCGACCCATGGCGGCATCGGGTGTAGTGGTGTCAGGAATTACCGGATATGAGCCGTAAACTCGTCTGGACAGTGGCGTTGGGGGTATTGGGGCTGACCCTGATTCTGGGCGGCTATTTCGGGCTGACCCGATGGCGGGCGCACGTCCAGCGCCAGCGTGATCTCCGTAACCTCACCGAGGCCCGACGCGCCCTCGAGGCGGGTTCCGTCTCCGAAGCCCGGCGACTTCATGGCGACAGCCGGGAGTTGGGATTTCCCAATGCGCATCTGCAGCAGGACTGGAAGCGGCTGGAACTGGATCTCGCGCTGAACGATTCCGAGCCGCTGCGGCTCCTCTCGATCTATCAATCCGACCGCGCGTTGGTGGAGGGCAACGAACGCGCGAGCCTCTCGATCGTTGCCGCCCTGCGGCAACTCGGGCGACGTGAGGAGGAACGGGCCGCCCGCGAACGATGGCGGGGAAAGGAGACCCGGAAAGATGCCTGGTTGTTCCTCGACGCCGAGGCGTTGGTGGAGGGTGGACGCGAGCCGGAAGCCAGGAAGCTCCTCGAGTCGCAGCGTTTTCAGGGGGATGCCGAAGGGCTTCGCCTTGTTCGGTTGGCGAGGTTGCTGACGCGTGGGGACCAGATTGAGCCGCTGCTCGATCAGGCCGTCCTGGCCGCGCCAACCAATGCCGTCGTCCTGACCGCGCGCGGCCGTTTCTACGAAAGTCAGGGAAGCCTCCGTCTGGCCGCTTTCGAGTTTGCCTCGGCATTGGCGATTGATCCTTCGGATCGAGGCCTGCGCGAGCAGGCGGGAGACTTCCTTTTCCGGGCGGGTGCACGCGAATCCGCGATCGAAGTGTGGTCTTCGGAGCCTTCCGGTCGGCGCAGCGGAACCCTGTGGTTGAAGTCTTGGTTCTGGCGTCGGGTGCTCAAGCCATCGAACGAGCCGATGGTGCCTCCCACCGAGGCCGGGGAACTGGCTCCGTTCGTGGCCCTGCTCCAGGGATTGCCGCCGAAGCGCTACTGGGACTCGGAGGCGGCCCAGAAGATTCCGAACGCCCGCGAGATCATGGGACGACGACCGGAGTTTGCCGCGCTCGAAATCCTCGATGCCTGCGTGCGACGTGATTGGCCGGGGTTGGTGGAGTCGCTGGACCGGCCCGGACGGCAGGCTTCGCTCAGCCCGGAGCTGGAGAACGCCCTCTATGAACTGGGACACTGGCGGGTGAACAGCCGCGTGGCAGCCGCACCGGGGCGGTTTGAGTCCGAAGTGCGGTCGCGCGCGAACCGGCACCCGTTGCTTCGGGAGTTGGGCGAGGCCTTTGCCCGTGCGCGGGCCAGTCGCACGGCCACGGTTGCCTTTTCGCCCGAGTTGCGTGCGTTGGTGACTTCCGATCACGGCATTCCGGCCCTGCTGCTGGCGGTCGAATGGCCCGAAATGGCGCTCCTCTTGACCCCGGACGGGCCGGTTCCGGCCGGCGTTCCGGAATTGTATCTGATCGAACATGCCATGGCCTTGCGCTCGAATCGTGGGCCAGCCGAGGCCGACAAGTTCCTCGCCGACCTGAACAGGTCCGCGCCGGTGGATTGCCTGCGGGGTGAGGTCCTGCTGGCGCTCAAGAAGACCGAAGAAGGGCGTCTCCTGCTGAAGCCGCATGTGGCGCTGACAAACCGACACGGAATGCGTGCTGCCTACCTGCTCGGGATCGATGCCCTCGAACGGAAGGCATGGGATGAAGGACGGGCATTCATCCGCGGGAATCCAACCCTGGCCGCCTCGATCCAGGGCCGGGAACTCGAGGCCCAGCTGGCATTGGCCGCTGGCAACATGGCGGGAGCGGAATCGCTCTTCACGCCGCTGGCAAAGGAGTCGCCGGTCGCGGCACGGTTCCTTGCCGAACGCGCAAAGGCGCGTGGGGACTTTGGCGCGGCCCGGGATCACATCGCGCGGTTGGCCGGCAGTTTCCCGGATAATCCGCAGTTGCGGTTGGAACTGCTGGAACTGCGGAAGAAAGCCGGAGGTCGACCATGAAGGCACGGGGTCTCCTCGGACTCGTGTTGCTCGCCGCCTACGGCGCGTGGATCTGGTGGCAAGACCGGTCGTGGATGCCTTCCGCAGGGGATGTGGTCCCAATCCTGGTGGGGCTGCCATTGTTCGTGTGGATGGGTGGGCCGTGGCAGTGGCGCCCGGAGGCCGGGAAGGTTTCGCGCGTGGCGCTGGTTGTCGCCGCGCTCGGGTGGGTGGTGGGCAGTGCGACCGGGATTTCGTTCGGGCTGGCGCTTTCCTTCGCCGCCCTCTGCTGGGCGTGGGTCGGGACGATGGTCGAGCCTGGACCCGGGATCCGGTTCCGGTCGCTGACGCTGGTCGTCCTCGCCTTTCCTTGGGTGCTTCAGGATCTGGAGCGGGTGGGTTGGTACTTCCGTTTGAGCGGCGCCGCGGTGAGCGAGGCGGTCTTCCGGGTGCTGGGGATGAGCGTGTCGCGGTCGGGCGTGGACCTGATCGTGGAGAACCTTTCCATGAGCGTGGAGGCGCAGTGCGCGGGGCTCAACAGCCTTCAGGCGATGCTTCTGGCCGGCGTGTTTCTGGCCTGCCGTTTCTTTCCGGAGCATCGCGTGTTCTGGTGGATGCTTCCCGCCTGTGCTGCCGCCGCGTGGGCGGCCAACACGCTCCGGATCCTCCTGATCACCGTGTCCGCGCTGACCTTCAGCCCCGAGTTTGCCATGGGAACCTTCCACAACTCCGGCGGGCTCGTGGCGTTGCTGTTGTCCTTCGGACTCGCCGCGGGTGGCATGCGACTGGTCCTCGCCATCCTTCACCGTACCGCCCGGAAACAGGAAGCCATCGCATGAGCCGCACGCGTCGAACCCCCGCCGAAATCAGCCTTTGGGTCGCCCTCGGCTTCCTCGCCATCCTCGCCGTGGCCTGGCGGATGGTCCCCCTGTCCGACGCCGCCGAACGCGTGCGGTCGCTTCCGCTCGAAGGTCTGACATTTCGTGGGCAGGACGTGCCCCTGGACGCCGTCGAGACCAATCATTTCGCCGGGGTCACCCTGCTGAAGCGGGAGTATCAGGCGGGTCCCCACCGGATCGCGTTACTGGTGGTCGATGGCACCCGCAACCGTCACGCGGTCCACGATCCGGCCTACTGCTTCCGCGGGGGCGGATGGGAAGCCGTTTCCAGTTCCGAAATCCCGATGTTGGGAGGGCGGGCGACCCGTCAGGTGTTTCGCCGCGGCAACGAGTCGCGTGACCTGGTGTTCTGGTTCTCCGATGGGAAATCGCGCTACAGCTCCCTCGTCCGCCACGCCTGGGAATCCGCGCTGCGGCGCATCACCTTCGGCCGATCCGGCGAGGCTCCGGTGTTGATCAGCCTGCAGGCCTCGGGAAATCCGTCTCCGGATTGGGATGTCGTCCTTCAGGCCATCCCGCCGCTCAATGCGTTGTGAAGATGCCAGTTTCCAGATTCCAGTCGCCAGTCCCCGGTCTCCGGAAACCAGTTCCCAGTCCCGGGGCGGCGATGTCCTCATCGCCATGGGAAGGGCTTCGGGACGGCGACGAGGACGTCGCCGCTCCGTTCTTCTTTCAACCTGAAACTGCCTTCCTTCAGCGCCACGTGATCCGGGCGGTGACCGGGCAATGGTCACTGGGCCATTGCGTTCCGGATTGGGTGGTCACCACGGCTGCATGATCCACCTCCGCCGGGCCGCGGAAGAGGATCCAGTCGATCCGGCGGGATTCGCGGCGAAGCGGTGAGAAGTTGTTGAAGGAATCGGCATCCGCGTTGAGTCGGGCCTTCGCCGCATGCCAGGTATCGGTCAGCCCGGCCTCCTTGGTCAGGATTTCGTAGGAGCGTGAGTCTCCGGAGTAGGCGTTGAAGTCGCCGAGCAGGACGAGCGGTTCCGGTTCCGCCGCCTTGGCCATGCGTTCGCGGACCAGGTTTGCCGACTTCTGGCGTGCCACCTCGATCTGGTGGTCGAAGTGCGTGTTCCAGAATTGGAAGACCTTTTTCGTCCGCCGGTCCTCGAACTTCACCCAGGTCACCATGCGACGATTGGAGTTTCCCCAGGTCGAGGACCCCATGACTTCGGGCGTGTCCGACAACCAGAAATGGTCGAAGCCCAGCGGCTCCAGCCGGTCCTGCCGGTAGAACACCGCCATGAACTCTCCGCGACTTCCTCCATCGCGTCCCAACCCGATCCAGCGGTATTCGGGCAGGTCGGCCGCCAGGTCCTTGAGTTGGGGATACACGCCTTCCTGGGTGCCGAACACATCGGGCCGCTCCTGCAACAACAGATCGCGCATCAGCGGGCGTCGCGAAGGCCAGTTGTTCGGTCCGGTCGCCGCGGCATAACGCAGGTTGTAGGACATCACGTCGAGCGCCGCGTCCGGTTTGGGTTGCGGGGCCTGGGCGTGGAGCAGGCCCCCCGGCGCCGCTGCCGTCGCCAATGCCGTCGATGCCAGGAACGTCCTTCGGGAGATCATGCCGTGAGTTGAAACCATGAACGCCACTTTGTCAGGTCCGGGTTCACGCCTCCGCGTTCACAGATTCCGATGAGCCCTGTCGCGATCCGGTATCGCGGCAGACGCCGCGTCGGGTGCTGGCGACGAAATCAATCAGCTCCAGGACCAGGGCTGATTCAGCGAACTCCCGACGGGCCTCGGCGATGGCCGCATGGAGGCGGAGCTTCGACCGGAACAGGCGGTGGTAAGCCCGACGCAGGAGCAGGCGGTCGGAAGCGTCGATGCCGGCCCGGCGGAGTCCGATCGTGTTCAGGCCGGCGATGCCATTGTTGCCGCGGGCAATGCAGAACGGGGGCAGGTCCTTGGAGATGCCGGAAGCGCCCTGCATGAGGGCCAGCCTGCCGATCCGGCAGGATTGGTGGACCACGCATGTGCCGGAAATGAAGGCCCTGTCGGCCACATGGACATGCCCGGCGAGCAGCGCGCCGTTCGCCACGATGATATGGTTGCCGAGTTCGCAATTGTGGCCGACGTGGCAGCCGGCCATCAGGAAGTTGGCGTTGCCGATCACCGTGTCCTCCGCGGTCTTGTTGGAGCGGTGAACGGTGACGTGCTCGCGGAAGACGTTGTCATCGCCGATGCGGAGCCGGGTGGCGCTGCCGTCGTACTTGAAGTCCTGCGGGGCGTCTCCGATCACGGCTCCGGCGTGGAAGCGGTTCCGGGCTCCGATGCGGGTGTGGCCAGTGAGGTGGACGAACGGCCCCACGTCGCATCCTTCCCCGAGTTCCACGTGGGCATCGATGACGGCATGGGGACCGACGCGGCCGCCGGGGGCGATCCGTGCGTCCGGATGCACCACGGCGGTCGGATGGATGACGGTTTGCGACCTCTCAGGCATGACGCCGAACAGAGTGGGGAATCCAGTGCTTCGCGCCCAGCCCGCAGTTTCCCGGCCGGTTCCGGTGGCACCTCTTGACACTGCCCCCTTTGGAAAGGATTCGGGGCGGCGATGTCCTGATCGCCTTGGCATTGGCTTTGGAACGGCGACGAGGACGTCGCCACCCCGGTTCCTCAAGGGGGCAGCGTCCAGGTGCGCCGGTGCAACGCACGCGGCATCTTGGCCCTTTTCACGCGGCGCGGTTGGGGCATCCTTGCGGCATGCAAACTTCTCGATGGATGCGTTGGGCTTCGGTGCTTCTGGTGATGGTCGGGGTCTGGGCGGTGCGTGCGGAGGACACCGGTGTGCGTGCGGACAGCAAGCCGGCGTTCCAGAACATCACGGTGAAGGAGTTCGAGAAGATGAAAGGGGGGACAAACGTGGTCATCCTCGATGTCCGGACGGAAAAGGAGTTCAAGGAAGGCCACATCCCGGGCTCGGTGTTGATCGATGTGAACTCGAGCAGCTTCGACAAGGAAGCGGCCAAGCTCGACCGGTCCAAGACCTATCTCATCCATTGCGCGGCGGGCGTGCGCAGCATGAAGGCCTGCAATTCGATGCGTGGGATGCAATTCACGAACCTCTACAACCTCCGCGGGGGCTACAAGGCGTGGGTTGCGGACGGAAACAAGGGCGTGAAGTAGGCGCGGGTTTGCTGGTTCCGGACAACCGACGCCCCAACTTTTTGCCGTGTTGGAACGGCAGGGTCACCGAAATGCTTCGCAGGGCGGCCCGGTGTGGCGTAGGTTGTGCAGCCAGAGATGCAAGCAACGTTGTTTTCGGAACTTGGCCTGTCGGCCGAGGTCCAGCGGGCGGTCCAGAAGCTCGGATTCGAGCAGGCCTCACCGATCCAGGCCGCCGCCATCCCCGTCCTCCTCGCAGGCCGGGATGTGGTGGGGCAGTCCCATACCGGCTCCGGCAAGACCGCGGCCTTCGCGATTCCGGCCATTGAACGGCTGGACCTGAACGCGCCCGGGCCGCAGGCGCTGATCCTTTGTCCGACGCGCGAGTTGGCGATGCAGGTGACCGAAGAGGTTCACAAGCTGGCCTTCTTCAAGCGCGGTGTCCGGGCGGTGCCGATCTACGGCGGCGCCAGTTATACCCGCCAGTTCGCCGAACTCCGCGGTGGCGCACAGGTCGTCGTGGGAACGCCGGGTCGCCTCCTGGATCACCTGCGCCGCGGCACACTGATCCTGACGAACCTCCGCACCGTCATCCTCGACGAGGCCGACGAGATGCTGAACATGGGGTTCCGTGACGACATCGAGACCCTCCTGAAGGACAGCCCGACGACCCGCCAGACGGTGCTGTTCTCGGCCACGGTTCCCCGGGGCATCGAGGAATTGATCTCCCGATACACCAAGGATCCTGCCCGTCTGCGCATGGAGTCGGCGACGCTGACCGTCCCCACCGTGGAGCAGGTGTGCTTCGAGGTGGACCGCCGCTGGAAGTTCGAGGCCTTGACGCGCCTCATCGATCTTCACGACATCACGCTCGGCATCATCTTTGCCAACACGCAGCGCGATGTGGTCGATCTGGCGGATCATCTGGTCGCCGCCGGCTACGGTGCCGAATCCATCCATGGTGGCATGCCGCAGAACGCCCGGGAACGGGTGATGCAGAAGTTCCGGCGCCGGCAGACGCAGTTGCTGGTGGCCACCGATGTGGCGGCCCGTGGCATCGACGTCGACGACATCCAGGCGGTGGTCAACTTTGACCTGCCCTATGATCCCGAGGATTACGTCCACCGGATCGGTCGGACGGGTCGCGCAGGCCGGCATGGTCTGGCGCTGTCCCTCATGAGCGGACGCGAAGTGTTCCTGGTCCGGGACATCGAGCGGTTGACCCGGCAGCGGTTGCGTCGGGGGCAGATTCCCACGATTGGCGAAATCGAGGATGCCAAGCAGAACCAGTGCCTGCGCGAAGTCCGCGAGACGCTCGCCGCCGGTGATTTCCGGCACTACGACCACCTGCTCGAAGTGCTGCTCGAAGAGGGCTTCGACTCCCTCGATGTCGCCAGCGCCTTGATCCATCATTTGTTCGCCAAGGCCAAGGCCGCGCAGACCGGCGGGAAGGGGGATTCCGACGAAGCCCCCGATCGCGAACGCGCACCGCGTCCGACGGAGGATCGTGCGGCGCGACCGGCCCGGAAGGCCCCCGCGTCGCCCGCCGCACCGGCCCGCCCGGCAGCAGCGCGTCCGGCTCCGCGTGTGCCTGCCGCATCCGCCGCCGCGGCCAAATCCGCGCCGGCAGCAGCGCCTGCGGCGGCGGAAGCCGCTCCCGTGGCTTCCGAGAGCGCCCCCGCGGAGGAAGCCCCAAAAACGCCTGAATCGGTTCCTGCTCCCGAAGGCACGTCGGCTCCCGTGATGGCGGTGGAAGGGGAAGTTCCCGTGGCGGCTTCCGAGCCCACACCAGCTCCCGCTCCGACCCCGGTTCCGGCGGCCACCGTTCCTCCCGCTCCGGCTGCAGCCCGGCCTACCCCGCGTCCTGCGCCGCCGCAGCGTCCGGTGCCTCCCCAGCGTCCCATGCCTCCCGGCCGTCCTGGCTTCCGTCAGGATTCGGGGCCCATGAGCAACCGTCCGATGGGTGATCGTTCCATGGGCGACCGCCCCATGGGAGATCGACCGATGCGTCCAATGCGTCCGCAGGATGGGCCGATGGGCGCCCGGGCTCCGCGCCCGGAACGTGGCGACGTGCGTCCGCCGATGGCGCCAAAGGCTCCCATGGCGCCGCGCCCTGCACCGGCTCCCCGACCTCCCGTGGTTCCCAATGCACCCAAGCCGGCCTTCAATCCGGCGGAGGCTGCTGCGGAGAAGCCCGCGGCGGTTGTCAGTGAATTCACGAGGTTGTGGCTGAGCGTCGGCGAAGAGCACGGTGCCGATCCCACCAAACTCCGGGACTTCATCCTGGGCACAACTGGCGAGCCCGCCGAAAGCATCCGTCACGTGGACGTCCGGCCCCGGCACAGCTTTGCCGAGGTGCCGACGGTCCGCGCTTCCGCGGTGCTGGGTCAGTTGAAGCGGGCGCCGTTCGGTGAGCACCGCATGAAGGTCAAGGTCGCCTGAGGAATCGGTGGGGGAGTCCCCACGGATGTCCCTCCCCCCGCGATAAGGTCGCGGGCATGAACTTGAACCTGATTCGGTGGATGGCGACGGATGGGGAGTTGGAGACGCTGGTGACCTTCGGGTCCTGCCGCGTGGTCCGGCTTCGCAGTGGACGCCTCGAGATCCGTGGCGGCGACCGGTTGGACCGGGC
>JBIKWS010000751.1:0-2705 GCA_044356195.1 Cyanophyceae cyanobacterium | reverse complement strand
TCCGCCTTCTCGCGGGGCAGGGGGCCACCCTTCTTGGCGGGAGGCATCAGGTCGTCGTGGTCCGCAGGCAGGATCATCGTGGTGAAGACCTTGGACTTCTCGGCATCGCCGATGACGATGGAGTCGCTCTTGAAGAACTCGGCTTTGACGTCGAGCCGGAGGTCGCCCTTGGCGTGGCCTTCCTTGTGACACGAGACGCAGTAGACCTCGAAGATAGGGGCCACCTGCTTGACGAAGTCGACCTTCTCCTTCTGGACGAGCTTGAATTCGTCGGGCCAGGCAGCGCCCTGTTCGATCCAGGCCTTCAGGGTGTCCTGCTGGGCCTTGGAGAGCTTCTCGCCCTTGGGCGGCATGACGTCGTCATGGTCCGGCGGGAGTGTGGTGGTGGTGTAGAGCGGGCTCTTGGCAGGATCCCCGGGGACGATCGACGGGCCGTCCTCGCCGCCCTTGAGGGCGTCGGCCCGGGTGACGAGGCTGAGGTCACCCTTCGGTTTCTCGGCGCCGTGACATTTGAGGCAGTAGGCCTCGAGGATAGGGCGGACCTGACGTTTGAAGTCCACCGGGTCGGCCGCCCGTGTCAGCGGGGCGGCCAGGATGATCCCAGCGGTGATGGCGGCAATGCGGTTCATGAAACAGGTGCGCGGAGCATACACGGGGCGTTCTCCCGGCTGTCAAACGCGGCGAACTTGGGACGTCAATGAATCGGATGGTGTTCAGTCCTGATTTGAGATGGAACCAAAAGGTGGCTGGGCGGAGATTCAGGCCATGAGCATGACACTGACGTACTACACGGAGGTGGTTTCCTCCTGGTGCTATTGGGCGGAACCGGCCTGGGCCGAGCTGAAGGAACGGTATCAGGGGCGGATCGATTTCGACTGGCGGATCGCATTGATGGATGTCACCGGCCTTCCGGTGACCAGGTCCCAGTGCGAATGGTTCTATCGGCGAAGCGGTACGATTGTGCGATCCCCGGTTCCCCTGAATTCCGGGTGGTTCGAGGAGGGGGTGACCGAGTATCTGGCACCCAATCTGGTGGCTGAAGCGGCCCGGGACCTGGGTGTTTCGGACGATCGTGCCCGGTTGGCGATCTCACGGGCGGCGATGCAGGACGGGTTGAAAGTGGGACGCCTGGAAGTCTCCGCGGCGGTGGTGGCGGCCGCAACGGGCCTCGATGCGGATCTGTTGATGGCCCATGCACGCACGGAACCCGTACTGAAGCGCCTCCGGGAGACCACTTCTATGTTCCACGCCCTGGGGGTGAACCAACGTCCAACCTTCGTGCTCGAGAGTTCCATCGGGGACCGGGCGGTGTTTTCCGGCGTTTGGAAGCCGGCACCGCTGGTGGCCGCCATCGAATCGATGCTGGAAGATGAGGCCGCCTACGCCTCCTGGTCGGCCCATTTTGGCGGACCGCCTCCGGGTTGATCCGGTGCTGAAACAGTCTGAGGACACGAAAAAGGCGCCGCGGAGCGGCGCCTTTGAAACTCTGTTCTGGTACGGGCGAAGGCCTCAGCGGCCTTCCGTGAGGGAAGCGGGGAGACCCGTTTCCCACGTCTTTGGGCCGTTCCACGGCCTGGCGGTATCCGTATCGTCGTTGGTCTTGCAGCCGACGGAAGACAGGGCTCCGGCAGCGATCAACAACGCGAAGAAGTGACGAATTCGGAACTTCATGCTGGATCAATACAGGACTTCGTCGTCCTTCGCAATGGCCACATCGCCCTGCTTCCAAGTGGGAATCACGTTGGCAATGCAGGTGTTGGGTTGAACCTTCACGATGGAGACCTTGCCGACCAGCTTGTCACCACGGCGGACGAGGAGTTCGCCGCGTTCGAGGGCGCCCTTGTTGTCACCGAAATCGAGAAGGACGAAGTCCTGCTGCGGGCCAACTTCCAGGATGCGGCCCTTGAGGCCAGCGGGAAGGATGACCTTGGAATCGGGAGCCTCGTACTTGGCCAAGCGGTTGGTCAGGGAGGTGATGCGTTTGAGGAAGATGTTCTTTTCTTCGGCGAGGGCGTTGCGCGCGTCGACCGTTTCCTTGAGTTGGGACCGGATCTCCAAGACCTGGCTTGGCTTCAGATTGAGCACTTCCCACTGGGCGAGAGTGGCTTGCGCGTCATTCTTCTCCTTGGTGGTCTTCGCGAGCTGCGCGTCCAGTCCGTCCGCACGCTTCTTGTTGTTGGCGGCGGCCGCGGCGGCTTCCTCGAGCTGGGTCTTGGTGGACTCCAGATCCTTGGAGCGGATCTCCAGCTCGGAGGCGGCCTTCTTGAGATCCGCAGTCGTGCTGGTGAGCTTCGTCGAGGTGTCCTCCAGGGTTGCCTTCGTGGTGGAGAGGTCCGTTCTCAGCTCCTCCACGACGGGCTTTGTGTGGAGGAACGTGAGGGCCAGGCTGCCGATGGCGGCGAGGAGGGCGATGATCAGTGCGATTCGCAGCATGTTAGGAAAGATTCTTCCGGAGCCTACGGGAGCCGTAAACGGGGTGTCAACGGCGCACCCATGGACAATGCGTGAGGAAAGGCGTCACGGTCGAGGGCGCATTTTGAACTTCGGATGGCGGTTGGTCCGCAAATGGAGCATTCTTCGTCGTGGCCTGCGGGATGCTGCCACACAATCGTGAATCGAGTTCCAGCAATGCCATCGGGGTCCCACGGACGCCACACAGGGTCCATTCGACGGGAGCGTGGGTTCACGTTGATCGAGCTGCTGGT
>JBIKWS010000085.1:0-9672 GCA_044356195.1 Cyanophyceae cyanobacterium | reverse complement strand
CTCGACAAGCTCGCCCGCGGCCGCGTGCACGGTTCCCTGGTTTACCCGAACGCCCTTGCCGGCCTCGTCCTGCTGGCCTTTCCGCCCCTCGCCACCGCCCTCTGGCTCGGCCGACACCGACTGCGTCCCCTCGTCTTCGCCCTTGCCGCCGGTCTCCTCGGCCCGCTCGCCTTCTGCAGCCTGCTTTGGTCCGGCTCCCGATCCGGCTGGCTGATCGCGGTGGCCATGGCCGCCCTTGCCGTCCTCCTTCATCCGCGGCTCCGCAAGGTCCGGATCCCCATCGCCGTCGCCGCCCTCGTCCTTGGACTCGGCGCGTTCGCCTTCCGCAACCAGGCCTACTTCAAGAAGGGGGCCACGTCCGTTTCCGCCCGTTTCGATTACTGGAAGGCCGCCGCACAGAACACCCTCGAAAACCCGTTCCGGGGCTCCGGCCCGGGCACCTTCATGCGGCCGTACGCGAAACGGAAGGCGCCCGACGCCGAGATGGCCCGCCTCGTCCACAACGATTACCTCCAGCAGTTCTCCGACTCCGGCATTCCCGGCGGCATCACCTACCTGCTCTGGGTCCTCGGCAGCCTGGGGCTGGCCTGGTCCCGCGCGCTCCGGTCCCCGTCCGCCCTCCGCCTCGGGATCCTGGTGGGCGTCACTGGATGGCTGATCCAGGGCCTGTCCGAGTTCGGTCTCTATATCCCGCCGCTGGCGTGGTCGTGCTTCGCCCTCCTCGGCATCGCCGTCAGCCTCCCACCGGAAAACCCGTCGACACCGGACCCGGCTCCCGCCCAGACTCCACCGTCACCCGCATGAAGGCTCTCTTCCTCAACGGACCGAACCTCAACCTCCTCGGCACCCGCCAGCCCGAGGTCTACGGCCGGCAAACCCTCGCGGACATCGAAGCCCTCGTGCGCGCCCGCGCCACTGAACTCGGCGTCGAGATCGACTTCCGCCAATCCAACCACGAAGGTGAACTCGTCACCTGGATCCAGGAGGCCCGAGGCCAGTTCGATGCCATCGTCCTCAACGCCGCCGCCTACACGCACACGTCGGTCGCGCTGCGCGACGCCATCGCCGCCGTGAGCATTCCAACGGTGGAGATCCACCTGTCCAACATCCATGCGCGGGAGGAATTCCGGCATCGATCGCTGATTGCGCCTGTCTGCCGCGGGCAGATCTCCGGATTCGGTTTCCAGAGCTATCTTCTAGGGCTCCAAGCAGTCGTTACCCTTAACGAACGCTCGTAAACCCCATTTTTCGGCCGGGTTGACATGAGAAATCCCGCCCCCTTTTCGAGTGGAACCTTGACGCCCACCCGGCGCGGTCCCTAGGTTCCGCCCATCTGGGACGGAACCGCGGAAGCCTTCTTTGATGGGGCTGTCCGGTTCGCCTTGGGTGGTAGTGACCTTAACTCCTGCGTGCCGTTGCGCGGGTTCTTTGGAGTAGCGCTGTGGACCTGAAAGAGATCAAGGCGATCATCGACTTGATGAAAAAGAATTCCCTCGCGGAGTTCGAGCTCGAGCAGAAGGATTTCAAGATCAAGCTCAAGAGAGGTGTCAACGGGCCCGCAGAGGGCGATGACACCGCCTTCTATGCCGCACGTCAGGCAGTCATGGCTCACGCCCCCCTGCCCGTCGCCCCGGCTCCCGCCGCACCGGTTGTGGCGACCAACGAAACCGAGGTAAAGTCCCCCATGATCGGGACCTTCTACCGTTCGCCCGCACCGGATGCCGCGCACTATGTCGATGTCGGCGTCGAGGTCGGACCGGACACCGTGGTCTGCATCATCGAGGCCATGAAGGTCATGAACGAGATCAAGGCGGAGTGCCGCGGCGTGATTACTGCCATCGTCGCGGAAAACACCAAGCCGGTGGAATTCGGCCAACCGCTCTTCCGCATCCGGCCGCTCTGATCCGCAGCCCCCGAGGCCTCAACCGCCTCACTTCCTACCTTACCTGCCATGTTCGAGAAGATCCTCGTCGCCAACCGCGGCGAAATCGCCATGCGCATCATCCGCGCATGCCGGGAACTCAACATCAAGACCGTCGCCGTCTATTCGAAGGCCGACGCCAACTCGATGCACGTCCAGGTCGCCGATGAGGCGATCTGCATCGGCGATGGCCCGTCGTCAGAAAGTTACCTCCGGATCGACCGCCTCATCAGCGCCGCCGAGATCACGGACGTCGACGCCATCCACCCCGGGTACGGATTCCTTTCCGAGAACGCCCATTTCGCCGACGTCTGCGAGTCCTGCAACATCCGCTTCATCGGGCCGCGTTCGGCCGCGATGAACGCCCTGCATGACAAGGCGCTCAGCCGGAACCTCGCCAAGAAGGCGGACGTGCCCACGCCGCCGGGATCCGAGGGCATCGTCGATACCGAGCAGGAGGCCCTGACCATCGCCAAGCGCATCGGTTACCCGATCATGATCAAGGCGGTCGCTGGTGGTGGCGGTCGCGGCATGCGCGTCGCCCACAACGACGTTTCCCTGGTCAAGGGCTACCACACCGCCCGCAACGAGGCGGAGAAGGCCTTCGGAAACAGCGGTGTCTACATCGAGAAGTTCATCGAGAACCCGCACCACATCGAGTTCCAGATCCTCGGTGACAACCGCGGGAACATCATCCACCTCGGCGAACGCGACTGCTCGATCCAGCGCCGCAACCAGAAGCTCATCGAGGAGACCCCGTCGCCGCTTTTCGCCCGACGCGAGTTCAAGGACCTGCGCAAGAAGATGGGCAAGGCCGCCCTCCGCATCGCCGAGATGGCCCATTACACCAATGCCGGAACGGTGGAGTTCATCACCGACGACGCCGGCAACTTCTACTTCCTGGAGGTCAACAAGCGCATCCAGGTGGAGCATCCCATCACCGAGGAAGTCACGGGCATCGACCTCGTCAAGCAGCAGATCCTGATCGCTTCCGGCGAGAAGCTCTCGATCTCCCAGAGCGACGTCCAGATGCGCGGCCATTCCATCGAGGTCCGCATCAACGCCGAGGATCCCTTCCAGGATTTCCGTCCCTGTCCCGGCCGGATCGAAATGTACTACCCGCCCGGCGGGGGCGGCATCCGGCTCGATTCCCACGCCTACGCCGGCTACACGATCCCGCCCTATTACGACTCGATGATCGGAAAGCTGATCACGTGGGGCAAGGACCGCACGGAAGCCCTCAACCGCATGAGCCGGGCGCTCAGCGAGTACATGATCACCGGGGTCAAGACGACCATCCCCTTCGATCAGGCCATCCTGCAGGACCCCGACTTCCGTCGCGGCCATTACAGCACGAACTTCGTCGAACGCCTCCTCACCGGTGCCCGCCGCGAACTGATCCAGGAAAAGGCGTAACGGAAGTTCCCAGTTCCCAGTCGCCAGTCGCCAGTCGCCAGTCGCCAGTCGCCAGTCGCCCACTCGCCAGTCGCCCAGTCGCCCAGTCGCCAGTCGCCCAGTCGCCAGTCGCCGGAGGCGTTCAAGCGGGTAGCCCGGGGTGCGAAGCAACCCCGGGTCACGGGCACCCAAAGATTCACCTACCCCGGCAGGGGTTGAAGCCTCCCGATCGTAACCGACGATGTCACGAGGCGGGGCTCCCATTCTCTGGCAACTGGTTTCTGGAAACTGGGAACTCCCCAGCCATTGACAGCGGTCTCCGGAAAGCCGACGCATGGGGGCGGCGTTTTCATTCCTGACCTATGCATTCCGGACGTTGGCAGATCGCAGGCGGTACACTTCTCGTAGGCCTCGCCGCCGGTTGGGGCATCGGGCACTTCGGAACCGGATCCGCGCCCCTGAACTCCCAAGCAACCTCCGTCGACAGCACCCCCTCATCGCCGCAGGGCAACGTTCCGGCCTCGGCCACCGGAAGCCCCACCGCCTCATCTCCTACCCGCAAATTTTCCGGGGACTGGGAACGTGATTTCGGCACCATTGCTGCCCTGCCTGACAGCGCCCAGCGGACCGATGCAGCACGCGAACTCGCCGACACGGCCCCGGTCGATGAGGCGCTCCGGTTCATTGGACTCGCCGCCCGACTGCTCCCCCAGGATGCCAGGTCCACCTTCCTCGAGCGGTACTTCCGACGACTCGGTCACGTTCAGCCGATCCAGGCCCTCCAATGGGCGGATCAATTCTCCGGCGAAGGCCTCGACTGGCTGCTCCGCTCCGTGGTCTTCGAGTCCTGGGTTTCGCGGGATGCCGCGGGGGCCATCCGGTGGTTCGAGGCGCTGCCACCGGGCCGCATGCGCGAATCCACCCTCGACTCACTGGCTTCAGCGCTTGGCCAGTATGCTCCGCCCGCAGGTCTTTCCATGTTCCAGCGGATCAGCCGCAGCCAACAGCGCGATTCCTTCGCCGGATCGTTCTTCAACGCCTGGTCCGAGATCGATCCTGCCTCAGCCGCCCGCGCCGCTGCCCAGCACCTGAGCACCCCGTCCTCCGCCGACGTCCTCGGCAACATCATCGGCGCCTGGGCACGCCGCGACCCCACCGGAGCCGCCAAGCTCATGGCCACGCTCCAACCGGAGAGCGTGCAGCGCGTGGCGTGGCAATCCATGATCCAGAACCTGGCCCAGCGCCTGCCCCAGGTCGCTGGCGATCTCGCCCTCCGCAGCCCCTCCGGAAGCCTGCGGATGTCCCTTGCCCAGACCGTCGCCCGCGAATGGGCCGAGTCCGATCCCAAGGGTGCCATCCGCTGGGCGGAATCCATCCGCGAACCCCGCATCCAGCGCGAGGTGTTGTCCTCGGCCATCCAGGAACTCGCCCAATCCGACCCCAAGGCGGCGCTTGAACTCGCTTCGCGGCATCGCCTCACGGACGCCAACCGGGCCATCTACAGCGCCCTCGCGGCCGAAATGGTCGGGCAGCCCGACGAAGCCCTGAAGTGGATGGACACGCTGCCGACTTCCGCTGACCGCACGGCTGCGTTTGAAGGATTCTTCAACTCCTTGGCGGAATCCAACCCCTCCGCTGCCGCGACCTTCGCGACCAACCTTCCTCCGGGATCGCGACGGACCACGGCGATCTCCACGGTCGCTTCGAGTCTTGCCACTTCCGATCCCGACGCCGCCGTGGCCTGGGTTCATGGCCTGACCTCGCCGCTCGAGAAATCATCCGCCACCCAGGCGATGATCTGGGAATTCTCCCAGAACGATCCCTCCAAGGGGCTCCAACTCCTCGAAGGCCTCCCAGCCGGCCCCAACCGCGACCAGTTCTATGGCAGCCTTGCCAGCGGGTGGGCCGAGCACGACCTCGACGGCGCCGTCGAATGGATGAAATCGACAGCCGATGGCCCTGCGCGCAAGGCGGCCCTGGAAAACATCGCCCCCACCTGGGCTGCAAACGATCCCATGGCCGCAGCCGACTTCGCGGCCACACTTCCGCCGGGCGAGGAGGCCACCGAGTTCATGAGCAAGATCGCCGACTCGTGGGCTGGGACCGATCCCAAGGCAGCCCTCGCCTGGGCCCAACGCCTCGAATCTCCGGAGGCCGCCGCGGCCGCCATCGAGAACGTGGTCAGCAAATGGGCCGAGGAATCGCCCGCAGATGCCCTCGCCTTCGCCCGTACGCTCACGGATCCGGATTCCCAGAAGGACGCAGTTCTCGCCGCCATGCGTTCGTGGACGGACAGCAATCCCACCGAGGCCGCCAAGTGGCTCGATCAACTCCCCAACCCGGAATTGCGCGCGGAAGCTGCCACCTCGCTGGTTTCCGGCTGGGCCCAGAACGATCCGGTCGCTGCGGCCGGCTGGCTCGCCAAGCAACCCGCCGCCAACCGGTCCGACGAAGCCGTCGCCTCGCTCGCCGGCAGCCTGGCCCAGTTCGAACCGAAATCGGCCCTCCAATGGGCCGGGGCGATCCAGGATGGGGAACGACGCCAGCAGGAGATCGTCCGTCTCGCCCAAGGCTGGATCCAGGAGCACCCCGAGGCAGCAAATGCGTGGATGAAGGAGGCGAAGCTCGATGAGGAAACCCGGCGACTCATCGAGGCCGGTGGAGATTCCAGAGGTTTCAGGGGTCTCAATTCGTTCCGGATGGACCCCGCCCTCATGCGTCGCTACGGCCTCCGGCCGTAGGTCACGAGGCTAAGGAAGGACTGTTCGGGGCGCATCTTGACACTGCCCCTTTTGGAAAGGATTCGGGCTGGCGATGCCCTCATCGCCTAGGGAATGGCATCGGAACGGCGACGAGGACGTCGCCACCCCGTTGCCTGCGGGGACAGTCCTTGAATCCGCCGCGTGGAGGCACCGGCCTACACCCATGAACTTTGAACCCGCTGGCAACTGGTTTCCGGGAACTGGCAACTCTCCCCCTTCAAACTTCAAACTCCCTTACCACCGCGATGACGTGATCGACCTGTGCATCGGTCAACTCGGGATACATCGGCAACGGCAGGATGCTGCGGGAGACGGACTCGGCCACCGGGTAATCGCCGGGTTTCCATCCGACGTCGGCGTAGCATTTCTGCAGGTGCAACGGCTGCGGGTAATAGATCAACGTCGGCACCCCATGGGCGGCGAGGTGCGCCTGCAGCGCATCCCGCCGATCGCTCAAAACGGCATACACATGCCAGCAATGCGCGTTGCCATCGGCCGTGTGCGGCACGACCACCGAGGACCCCGCCAATCCGGCGGAATAGCGCGCCGCAATCTCGCCGCGTCGTTCGGTCCACCGCTTCAGGTGCGGCAGCTTCACCCGCACGATCGCCGCCTGCATTTCGTCCAGACGCGAGTTGTACCCGTGCAGATCGTGGAAGTAGCGACGCTCGATCCCGTGCACGCGCAACATCCGCAGCTTCTTCGAAAGCGCTTCATCCGACGTCACGCACATGCCGCCGTCTCCGTCGGCACCGAGATTCTTGGTCGGATAGAAACTGAAACACCCGATGTCACCGATCGACCCAAGCCCACGCCCGCGCCAGGTGGCTCCGATGGCCTGCGCGCAGTCCTCGACGATCCGGATCCCGCGTTCGCGGGCGATCGGCAGGAGGGCATCCAAGGCCACCGCCTGCCCGAACAGATGTACCGGAATGATCGCCTTCGTGCGTGGGGTGATCCGACGGACAACATCCGCCACGTCCAGGGTGAAGGTCCGCGGATCGATGTCGGCGAACACCAGTTTGGCCCCGACCTGGATGACGGATTCCGCCGGCGCGATGTACGTGAAGGGCGTGGTGATGACCTCATCCCCCGGGCCGATGTCGAGGGCGCGCAACGCGAGGGTCAAGGCATCCGATCCCGAGTTCACGCCGATGCCAAGGCCGGCTCCGACAAAGGCGGCGATCTCCTGCTCCAACGCTGCCACCTGCGGGCCAAGGATGAAGTGTCCGCGGTCCAGGACCTCGGTGAGGGCCTGGATCAACTCGGATCGAAGGGCGGTCGTCTGCGCGCCCGGGTTCAGAAACGGAACCTGCATGTGCGGGGAGTGGTAAACGCTCCCCCTTCGCAGGCGAAGCAAATCTTCCACCGAAGGAGGTCCCCATCTGTAGGCCGCGTGCCCCCACGCGGCGCAGTTCGAGAACCCAGTTCCCAGTCTCCAGTTCCCAGTTTGCGACGGAGCACCCTCACCGCGCCCCGCGCACCGGGGTGGCCGAGGGCCCATTGGTCGGCACGGGCAAGGTGGTGGGGACGGCCGGACGCGGCCGTTGGTACAGCCCGGGTCCCAGCGTTGTCGGGGGTGGTGTTGCCTGATTCTGCTGCTTCCAGGCCTTCAATCCGTACACACCGGCCACGACCACCCCAATACCGACCAGCACGGGAAACACGATCACCCACCGCACCCGGGAAAACTGCAGCATGACCCAGTCGAGCGGTCCATCGCGCTGGCCGGTCAACGACGGCGGGTTGGCCGTCTCCGGATTGGCCAGCAATTCCGCCTCCAACTGCTCCACGAGCGTGCGGACATCCAGCTTGAGGTGGGTCGCGTAGGTCCGGACGAAGCCCTTGATGTAAACGGGCGCACTGAACGTCCGCCAGTCGCCCTCCTCCATGGCGCGGATATAGTCGGACTTGATGTTCGTCGCGTTCGCCACCTCCATGACGCTCAACTGACGACGCTCACGACCCTCCCGCAATTGGTCCCCGACACTCGGCATGCCTGCCTTGGTAACGCGCCAGCCACCGTCGACGCAACCAAGGTTTCGAGTTTCGCGTGGGCCGCCCCCTTCTGGAGCGGGGTGGCGACGTCCTCGTCGCCGTTCCAAAGCCATTCCCAATGGCGATGAGGACATCGCCGCCCCGAATCCTTTCCAAGCAGGGGCAGTGTCAAGATGCGCCCCCTCCTCTGGAACGTCGCCACCCCGTTTCGCGCTGGGACATGCCCAGATGCCCCCTTGAGCCTGATCTCACTTCTTCGGGATCAACGCCACCAACTCCTCCACGCACAACCCGGCAAACTCCGGATCGTTGATGTTGCCCGGATACTCCACCACGCGGATGTCCGGCCGGAGGTTCCGCTTCCATTCCCCGAACAGCGCTGCGTCTGCCTCGGGCCAGTGGAACGGTTGTCCCGGCGCGCTGATCACGCTGATGCCGCCGAGCGGAATCAGGACCGTCACGGGCCCGATCGACTGGTTGCACTTCGCCGCGAGGATGCGGCCCAGTTCGGCGCATTCCTCGGGGTTCGTGCGCATCAGGGTGACCTGCGCATTGTGATGATAGAACTTCCGGCCTGCATACTTCGCCGGGACCGACGCGGGTTCGCCGAAGTTCACCATGTCGAGGCAGCCCGGCGTCACGATCGCGGGCACCCCGCCCTTCGATGCCGCATCCAGTCGCGTGGGCCCCGCCGTCAACACGCCCCCCGCCAATTCATCCGCCCATTCGGTCGTGGTGATGTCCAGGACGCCGGCAACGATCCCGGATTCCACCAGCGACTCGAGCGTGCGACCGCCGGTACCGGTGGCGGCAAAGATCATCACTTCGAAACCCGCCGCCTCCAGCAACTGCCGCGCGCGTGTGACGCACGGGGTCGTGTTGCCGAACTGCGACGCGACGATCACCGGCTTGTCCTCGGCACCCGCGGGCACCTTGGCCTCGACCATGCCGCAGATCGCGCCCGCGGCCTGGGCGAGCAACTTCCTCGAAAGCCGGTTCAACCCCGCCACGTCCACCACGCTCGGCATCATCGCGATGTCCTTCACACCGACGTACGGTGCCGTGTTGCCGCTGGCCAGGGTCGACACCATCAGCTTCGGGAAACCCACCGGAAGCGCCCGCATCGCCGAGGTGCAGATGGCCGTCCCGCCGCCGCCACCCAACGAGATCACGCCGTCGATCCGCCCCTGCCGTTGCAGGTCCGCGAGCACGATCGGCGCGCCTTGGGTCATCGCGGCCACCGCTTCACCGCGGTCCCTGCGGACGACGATCGCGGCGAGGTCGGCCCCGGCGGCCTGGGCCACCACTTCGCGCCCCACATCCGCCGCCAGCTTCGGGGCCTCCAACGTGCCCACATCGATCAGCAGCACCTGATGCCCCCGCTCCCGGATCAATGACGCGACGTACCCGTGTTCGTCGCCCTTCGTGTCGAATGTTCCCAGAACCGCAATCGTAGCCATAGAGGATGCTGAACCCTATGCGCGGTCCTGCACCCGGTCACCCGTCAAGTTGGGTAAAAACGGACTGGCAACCGGCAACTCCCGTCTGAAGGCCGCGTGCCCCCACGCGGCGGGAGTCCCCAGGCACCAACGCCAA
>JBIKWS010000750.1:0-2707 GCA_044356195.1 Cyanophyceae cyanobacterium | reverse complement strand
TCCAGGTTAGGTCTCCGCCATGGAAGAACCGGAACCCCCCAAATTCCACCAGTGTCACCACGGAATTCGCGTTGTCCGAGGTGTCCATCGGTCGCGGGTTCGGATCCTTGCAGTCCCGCACGTTGACGGCCGTTGGGCTTGAAACCGCCAGCTTCTGCCGGGCCGCCACGAAACGGACGTTCAACCGGGGCGCTCCTTCCAATGCAGGCTTGAGATCCATCCCTTTCCCGGGCTCAACCACACGGCGGGCATCCACCTTCATCTCCCGATATCCCCGGATCCGTTGGGGCCACGAAGGATCGTTGCGCCCGTCCGGATCGCGGTCCGGGATCCCGTTATCATGAACCGTTCCAATGGGTATCGCCGCCGCCACCTCTGGCGCGCCGCCGAAATGATCCGAATGCAGGTGGGTCGTCACCAGATGGTCGATCCGCGTCAAACCGGCGACCTCCCGGGCCACTTTGAGGATCCGTCCGGAATCCCGTCCACCGGGATTGCCCGTATCGAACAGCACCGACTCCCCGGCCGGCGTGACCATCAGCGTTGAACCGCCGCCTTGGGAATCGATCCAGTAGAAGTCCAGCTTCCGGTCGGCCGCACCGGCGCGAGCCACCGATCCGACACCGGTGAGCGCCATCGCGAACAGGGCAACCCATGAACGCACCTCCAGACGGGGAATCATCCGTGGATGCTGCCCGTTCCCGGGCAATCCGCCAAGCCGTCAGGCAGAACAAGGCTCTGCGATGTCCTCCTCGTGCGCCTGCCACCAACGGAACACCCAGTCGGGGAGGCGATGTCCTCATCGCCCTGTGAAAAGCGTTGGAAAGGCGACGTGGACGTCGCCACCCCGTCGCCGCGGGTGGCGCTACGGGATGCGCCGTGCTCAGTTGCGCGACAGCAGGATTCCCGCACCCAGCACTGCCATCCCAACGATCAGCACCGTCATCAAGACCCACACCCACCGACTGCCATTCGCCGGCGGTGCAGCGGGCACTGGAACCCTCCCGGGCAAGCCCGATGCCGTGGGCGCGGAGGATCGCGGGAGGATGATCGTTGGATCCGATGACGACACGGGTGTGCGCGGCTGGAACACCACCGGAAGGGACGCCGGGGCCGCCTCCGACTCAGCCAGCGGACCGGCCACCTTCGGATAGGTGAAGACGGCCGTGTTGTCCGTGGAAGACTCCTCCACGATCTCGGGATACTCGATCGTCGCCTCGACCCTCCCAAAGCGGAGCACCTGCCGACGCAACACGCCGCTCTGGGCCTTGACCTGCACCCCGTTGACGAAGGTCCCGTTCCGCGACCCCAACTCCCGGACGATCACCTCGACGCCATGCACGAGCAGTTCGCAGTGCTCGGCCGAGATCGATTCGTCCTGGATGACAATGTCGTTCTGGGGGGCGCGTCCGACCCGATGGGTCCCGTTGGGCAGACCACAGCTTTGGGATTCAAACCCGGCGCTGGTGAGGATGAGACGCGTGGTGGGGGTCATGAAAGACCCCTTCAATTCAACGCAATGCCCCGGCGGAGGAACGTCGGAACATCCAGATCCTGACCGTTCATCACCGTGGCCTCCGTCTTCTCGAAGCGGCCGCGGCTCACCACATCAAAATTGAACATCGACTGCACGACCTTCTTCTTGCGCACGGTACCTCGTCCGGAGGACCTCCCACCCAGGGAGTCCCTCTGCTCCGCCGTCAACTCCGGAGCCGGCGGAACCAACCCGCCCGAGGACCGCCCCCCACCCGACGTTCCCAGCCCGAGGACGTCCCCGACGGAACGTTCCGCATCCGTCCGCCGATCCGTCTCCATCGGCATGGAACTGGCCGCCGTGTCAAATCGGGGAGCCGCTTCCGGCAACGGGGCCGAACCTCCGATGGAAGCCACCAGCGTCACCCTCAATCCGCCCGCCAGCGCCGGATCCACGCTCGTCCCGGTCACCACCTGCGCCTGG
This sequence comes from Cyanophyceae cyanobacterium, assembly GCA_044356195.1. GTDB lineage: Bacteria > Verrucomicrobiota > Verrucomicrobiia > Limisphaerales > UBA9464 > UBA6176. The sequence continues at coordinate 750 of JBIKWS010000750.1, read as the reverse complement.
TCTGCCTGCCGCTGCACATGGGCCAGCACCATTTCGATCTCCGCAAACGGCACATCAGGCCCGGCCGTCACCGCAACCAGAACGGCATCGGCCGAGGCCAGCACCGGGTCAGGAGACAGGAAGGGGCTCGCGAGGAGCCGTTCCACCACATCCCGCGCCCGATGGTCCCCACTCGCGGAAACCGAGGCGAAGACGCTTTCCGAATGCCTGCCGCGCAGCAACCGCTCAAGGCTGGCAAAATCCAGTTGGATCAGGCCGGGTCGTGTCAGCAACTGCCACAAACCGCGGATCCCATCGACCAGCAGTCGATTCGCCGTCGCGAACACCTCCACCGCAGGGGTATTTCGATCGAGCATCGAAAGGACGCGTTGGTTGGGCACCGTGATCACCGCATCTGCCGCCGCCTTCAACGACTGGAGCCCCGCCTGCGCGTGTCCCGAGCGCAACCGTCCCTCGCAGTGGAAAGGAAGCGTCGCGACCCCCAGCACCAGCGCCCCGGATTCCCGGGCGATACGGGCCACCACCGGTGCAGCCCCGGTCCCGGTACCCGCGCCCAATCCCGTCAGGACGAAAACCATCCGCGCCCCCTGCAACAACTGCCGGATCTCCCCCGACTCGCGCTCCGCTGCCGCCTGCCCCAGCGAGGGATCTCCCCCGGCACCCAAACCCCGGGGTTGGCCGGCGTTCAGGCAATGCCGGAACGTGGCCCGGGACCGACCGACCATGTCACGGTCCGTGTGCATCGCGATC
>JBIKWS010000749.1:0-2709 GCA_044356195.1 Cyanophyceae cyanobacterium | reverse complement strand
GCCGTGCCCATCCTCCAGGGTCGACTCATCCGCCCCGCCTGATCAACCCTCGCATCCCATGGCCACCCAACTCACCGTCGACGACGCCCGCGAGTCCCTCACCGCCCACGCGGCGGCCAAGGGTGCCGAGATCCACGCCCAGTACGGCCCGCTCCTCGGCTGGCCCGAACTCAAGCGGCTTCTCAAGGATTCCTGCCACGTCCGTTATCCCTGTGAGGTGGTCTTTGATGCCTCCCAACTCGAACCCGGTGAGTTCGCCTATGCCGTTCCCCGGGGCGAGCACCCAAGCGCCGGATTCGACATCCACGTCCATCCCGCCTTCATGATCCAACTCGACCGGGTCCCCGCCCTCGTCCTGTATCAGCTCGTTCTGGTCAACTACGGCGACTTCGCCAGCCCCGACGATGCCGAAGCCTTCGGTTCCGCGGCCCTCGGCATGGACCGCGACAAATACTACGAACTCGTCTGCCAGGCCGCGGACGACGTAAGTTGAGCGCTTCAGGCAGCTTTCGGCTCAATCCGCGCGCAGCGCCTCCATGGGGTCCACCTGTGCTGCCCGACGCGCTGGCAAAGCGCTCGCGACCGCCGCTGTGATCAGCACCAGCACGATCACCCCACAGAGGAGCAACGGATCGTTCGGGGACAGGTCGAAGAGCTGACCGGAGAGCAACCGGTTTGTTCCCAGCGAAATCAAAAGCCCCATCAACACGCCCAGTCCAACAAGGCGAAGCGCCTGCAAAAGCACCAGCCTCACCACCCCGGCCTGACTCGATCCGAGCGCGAGCCGGATGCCGAATTCGTTCGACCGCTGAGCCACCTGGTACGACACGACGCCGAAGATTCCGACCACCACGATTCCCAGTGCCACCAAGGCGTAGGCCGTCAGCAGCGTCATGAGGAAACGCCGTTCCGCCACCGCGCCGGATACGATGTCAGCCATCGGCTGGATCTCGGTTCCGATGATCCTTGAATCCGTTTCACGGGCGACCTGAAGGAGTCTTGGCGCCATCACCTCGGCCGGCTGGGAACTTCGGACGACCAACTGCGCACCGCCGAACGCATACTGCCAGTAGAAGCGCGGCTGAGGCTTCTCCTCGAGCCGCACATCCCGGGTGTCCTTGACCACTCCGATCACTTCCAGGACGCGATCCGGATTGGATCCCACAGTGAATCGACCGCCGATGGCGGAACGGCCCGGGAACAACAGCTTCGCGGCCGAGTCGTTCAGGAGCACCCGCTGGCCGTAGCTCTCGTCGTCCAGCTCAGCATCCCGAAAGTGCCGCCCCTCCAGTAATGGCGTTCCCATGGCCTGGAAGTAGTCGAAGGCCACAAACCTTGCCCCAACGATCGGACGGTCGGCTTCCGGCAGTGGGTTGCCGACCACCTGCGGCCGCTCATCGAATGTCCACTTCCCGGTCAGCGGTGCGGAGGAGACCGTTCCAACGGCTTCCACACCTGGCAAAGCTGCCAGTCGTTCGCGCAACGCCCGATACATCCGGCAATTGTCGCCGTTGGTGTCGAAGGATCCGGAAGTCACGAGATCCATCGCGAGGACGGAGTCCGCGTCGTACCCCAGATCCTGGTCCAGCAACCGACGGAGGCTCTCGAGCAGTAACCCTGCGGAGGTGAGCAGGACGATCACCAGAGCCACCTGCCCCACGAGCAAGGCGTGCTGCCACGCTCGGACCTTGCGGCCTCCTGTGCTGCGCGCACCGCTGCGAAGGGCTTCGGTGGCATCGACACGCGACAGGCGCATCGCGGGCAGAAGTCCGAAGACAAACGCGGTGAGCAGCGACAGCAAAACGCTGAATCCAGCTGTCGCAGCGTCGATCCCGGTTTCCTGTATGAATGGCACGATTGAAACCGCAAGCCGGCGGATCAAGTGAAGCCCGACAGCGGCCAAAGCAAGGCCGGCAACGCCTCCGGCCAGGGCAATGATCGCGCTCTCCGCCATCAGGCCACGGACCAACCGCCCCCGTCCGGCCCCCAAGGCGAGCCGCACGGCAATATCCCGCTGACGGGCAACACCCCGGGCGAGGAACAGGTTGGCCAGATTGACGCAGCAGATGAGCAGGACCACCACGACGGCCGCGCCCAGAAGCGGAACACCCCGCAACGTGCGGCCAAACACCTGCTCACGAAAACTCACTAGACCGAAGCCCCAGTGACGGTTGGTCTCCGGATGCTCCTCCGCCAACCGCGCCGACAGGGCGGCGAGTTCTACCCGGGCCACGGTCTCCGAAACGCCCGGCTTCAGTCGACCGACGCCCAGGAACATCCGGGCGGACCGCGAAGTCCCATCCTCTCCCCGCGGGACGCCCATCGGGATCCAGAACGGCTTTTCCCCGGCCTTGCCGACACTGCCGCTGCCGGAGGACGGAGCCCGCACCACCGGATACTGGAGCCCGGGAGGAAGCACGCCGACGATCTGGCGGGTCCGTTCATCGAGGCGGACGGTCCGCCCCAGCACGTCCGGTCTGCCCTGATAGCGGGCCTGCCAGAGTTCATGGCTGATGAGCACGACCGGTTCATCGCCTTCGCCATCGGAGGGCACGAAAACCCGCCCGAGCGCCGGCCGGAGATCCAGTGCGGCAACCAGGCTGGGAGTTGCCCGGACCACCGGCACATTCTCCTTCCGGCCAGCCTCCTCCCACACGGCATCGTTCGAACTGTCGGTCCCCACCTCGGAAAAGCTCTGTGTCAGCGCAC
>JBIKWS010000748.1:0-2710 GCA_044356195.1 Cyanophyceae cyanobacterium | reverse complement strand
GGATGGTGAGATGGGACTCGGCGATCACCACCACACCGCTGACGCCCCATGGACTGAATGCATGGAAGACGGCCTTCACGATGGTGCCATTTGCCCGGCGGGCCGCTTCGAGCATGGCGGCACGCACCTCGCGCACGCGCTTGAGACGCTCGGGATCGCATCCGCTGAGTTCGATGAGGCTGTGGCGTCCCAGGGTTTTCATGCGGCTTTCCTTGCCAAAACCGCCCGCGCGGCAGCGACGCCTCGGGTGTAGGCCTCTTCGAAAAGGCTCATTCCGGAGAGATCGGAGTGGGCGAAATGGATGTTTCCAGACGGCTCCGCCCAACGATGGCGCTCGCCGTGCCACAGGAACCCGGGGACGGGACAGATCATCCCGTGTCCCCAGATCTTGAGATCCATCCGGCGGGTCCGGGAGGCGATATCCGGATGGGCGCGTTCGAGGTCGCGGAGGACAAGATCGCGAGCCTGAGCCCAGGTCCAGGTGGCGGCCTCCCTGCGGGCTTCGACGGGCGACAGATGGTCCAGGGGGAGGTAGTAGGTCAGGACGGATTCGCCGGTGACGGCGCGCAGCTGTTGGTGGGTGGCAACGACGTAACCGAGACCGCGGCCTTCGAAGAGGACATTGTCCCAGGCGGGTCCCATGCCGCGGCCGTCGGGGATCTGGTCCACGGTGAGGTTGGCCACCAACCACGGCGGGTAGACGGCTCCGGCGCCGCGTCCGGCACCGGGTGCGCCCAGCAGACGCGCCGCAACGAACATCGGCACCGCCAGCACCACGTGGGCGGCATCCCAGCCCAGAGCGGATCCGGCGGCGGCGTCGAAGGCGGACACGCGCACGCGACCCTCATGGGCAACCACGGAGTGCACCGCGCATCCGCGGTGCAAATCCCCGGTGATGCCTTCGCGCAACCGCTGCACAAGCCACCCATTGCCCGCTGGCCAGGTCACGACTGCGCTGGCGTCGGCGTTGGCTGCTTCCCCGCCCCGCGCAGCAAAATAGTGCAGCCCGGCCCAGGCGCTGACCCCATCGGCGGCGAGCCCGAAATCATCGCGACAGCAATAGTCCACATACCACCGAAGCGGCCGCGCCCGGAACCCCTCCCGATCGAGCCAGGCTGAGAACGGTTCCAGGTCCAGGACGCGGCAGGTTGCGTCCGTGGAGCTTCGATCCACCGGAATGGCGAACAACGGTCGACCGTCGCTGCCTTCGGATTCTCGCAACGATTGCATGCGGGCGAGGAAGCGATCGATCTCGGCACGTTCGGCGGCGGAAACGCCCAGGTGCGGGATCAAACCCTCCTGCCATCGACCATGAAGGAAGAGCCGCTCCTCGGGATCGTGGCAGAGGTATTCCTCGCGATAGACCGGCCGACCGGCGGCGTCGTGTCCGGTGATGACACCCAACTCCTCGAACAGGCGGAGAACCTCCACGGCTTCCCTGCCGGGCAGGGGCACGTAATGGGCTCCCCACGGGTAAGCGGTGGTCGCGGTCTGGCCCCAACCAGAATTGCCGCCGACCTCCGACTCGAGTTCCACCTGCACGAGCTTCAGTCCGCCTGCGCGCGACAATGTCCGCGCCACCGCGAGGCCAGCCACGCCGCCACCGACCACCACCACATCGACTTGCTCGAAGCGTTCCGGGGTGGGCAGGCCTCCATCGCGGAGCCGATGGCCCAGTTCCCGGTTGGGCCCGACGATGGTTCCCTCAATGGACGGGGGCGCCGGACGACAACCCGTCCAACTGCCCGCAACGCCCACGGCAGCGGCAGCCACGCTGCCCTTCATGAACGTGCGCCGTTTCACCGGACCTTCCCCCAATCCTCTTCGAAATACCGGACGAGCGCCTGGTTGTTGAGGCGATTGACGTCGACGTCGACGCGGTCCATGTCGGGCGGGAACTCGAACAGGCCGCGGATGGTGGATGCGCTGAGGAAACGGAGGCCGTCCGGAAGCGAAAGGTCGGTCGGCAGGGGATCGATGGAGGCGAGGATGAACCCCCATTCACCAAAACTGGGGACGTACACGTGATAGGGCCGCGTCTGGAATCCGGTGTCGCGCAGGGTGGCGTCGATGCACCAGAACGCGCGGCGTGCGACCAGCGGGGAGGTGCATTGCACGACAACGGCTCCGCCGGGCGCGATCACCGGGCGCAGCCGACGGTAGAAGGCGGTGGAGTAGAGCTTCCCCAGGCTGAAGTTGGAAGGGTCGGGAAAGTCGACCACGACGAAGTCGAACGTCTCCTTCGCCTCGGCGAGCCAGGTGAAGGCGTCGGCATTCACCACACGGACCTTCTCGGAGGCGAGGGCGTCGAGGTTGAGCTGCGTGAGGAGGGGCAACTGGGTGAACAGCCGGGTCATGGCCGGGTCCAGATCAACGAGCAGCACCTGTTCGACGCCGGGATGCTTCAGCACTTCCCGTACGGCGAGTCCGTCACCTCCGCCAAGGACCAGCACCCGCTTCGCCATCGGCAAGCGGGCCAGGCCGGGATGCACCAATGACTCGTGGTAACGGTACTCGTCGCGCGAGCTGAACTGGAGGTTGCCGTTCAGATGCAGCCGCAGATCACCGGCGCCCTGCGTCAGGACGATCCGTTGGTAGGGCGACGATACCGCGTGGATGATGGGATCGTTGTACGTGTTGCGCTCCGACCAGGAGGTAAAGCGGTCGGCGGCGAGGAATCCGCCGAACAGGAGGACGAACAGCCCGCACC
>JBIKWS010000747.1:0-2714 GCA_044356195.1 Cyanophyceae cyanobacterium | reverse complement strand
ACCGGGACGTTCGGAGAGGGGGCGAAGCGGTTGGTAGCCGCGAGGAATGAATGCGGAACCATTCATGGTTGCTCTCCTTCTGGCGCGTCGGGCAGTTGGATGCCTTCTTCTGCCAGGATCGCCCACTGGCGGCGAATGCGCCGGATCATCCGCATGCGTATCATCCGCACATTGAACTCGGTGGTGTTGAAGGCCTGGGCGACCTCGGTGGATGGAATTCCATGGAAGCTGTATGCCTCGAAGAGCTGCCACGAGCGGGGTGGGACGGAAGCACGTACTCGATCGAGGCAAACGGCCCAGAGATGCTGTTCCAACAGCTGTCGGGCAACCAAGTCTGTTTGGGGAGCGAATGTGCCGGGTAACCATTCGGCCATGTGTTTCAGCGCTGCAGCGGTGAGCTCGGTCCGCTTGCGTTGGCGTCGGACCTCAAAGATGCGCAGGTGGGTGATTTGAGTAAGCCAGGCTCGGAAGCGGATTGTCTCTGGCTTGAAGGGCTTGGCGACCAATCGACTTGAAAGCCGCAGCAGAACATCGTTGATGACTTCGTCGGTCTCGACGGGGGTCAGTCCACTGCGAAGGCAGAGATCACCAATCGGCTGACGATAGGTTTCCTGGAGCCAGGACCAAGCTTCATGATCGGCGGGGTTCGCGCAGGCGGCGATGCGCTCCGGTTGGGTGGTGGGCGAATCGAGCATGGTCAGGACGTGGTCGGTGGAACGAACGGGGCGCTCACGATGCAATGAATCCTTTCCATCAGCATTCCCCGTCTCACTCGTTGGTTGAACGCCAATCTTTTTGGAATTTCTCGCTTCAGGGTGTTACGGCCGGAGGTGAGATGTTCGGGTGGGTGGTGCGGCGATTCCCGGAGGGGGCCCGTTCCTCGGAATGGGTGGCCCATGCGCGGGGTGCCCGATACGTGGCGTTGGCCGACCCGCCTCCAGCCGCACTGGAAGCAGCCCGGCGCGCACTGGTCGCCACCGATCTCATCGAGTCCTTCGGTTGCGTGGATCTATTGCGCCGGCCAACTGGGGAGTGGGTTGTCCTGGAAGTCGGCACCGACGGACTCTTCAACCACGTCGATCGGGACCTGGGCGACGCCAGACTTGAGAGCGAAATGCTCCGCCGCATCACCGCGGCGTTCTGGCGGAGGGCGATGGGGCCCTCAGGCTGAAGGTTGGTACCGCTTCACGTCCTTGAACCGATCGAAGTCCCGGTCAAACGAGGCGACAGGGACATCTTGGTGTGCTGCGATGGCAGCCACCAATGCGTCCGGGAAATCAACCGGTTGGGATTTGAACCGCTCCAAGGCGTCCAGCGTGACTTCCTCCATGGGCACCATATAGCGCTTCATGCTCGGCGTTGCTTGGTCGCGTAGTGACTGGCCCGGTTCGTCGCCACAGCGGCCTTCTCAGCCTCGATTCCCGGGAACGCCACCTCCGACTTGAGGCAGCCACGCAATTCATGGACGCCCCGGACGCGCCGCGCCACGAGCGTCTCTCCCTCGACCGACCACGAGAGTCGAGACCCTGCCTGAACAGGGAAGAGGCGACGAACCTCCTCGGGGATGGTTACCTGCATCTTTGTGGTTACTGTCGTGATCTTACTTGCCATGGCATGAGCCATACTGCGGCGATTGGTAATGCTCAAGCGGCTCGAAAGACTCAGCGAGCCCGGTAGGGCAAACGAACCACGGAGACCGGAGATTGAGGTTGGCGTTCTTTGGAGGACGCCAGATCCGCGAGTTGATCATCATGGCACCTGAGTCTGCATGGTATCCGGGCAATGGCATCCGTTTGACCAACGGGGTCTATCTGGTGGTGCAGAACAATGGACTGTTGGTTCCGGACAGGATCGCTGCGTTTCCGGGGAACGGACCCATCCTGTAAATCCTGTTCATCCTGTCCGCCCCTGCCGATGACGCAGCCCTCAGCGCATCTCCCGCCAATCGACAACCTTCAATTTGGGCACCCGTTTGAGATCTGTGTCACTGCTGACGAGAATCAGGCCGTGCACCAGGGCGGTGGCGGCAATCTGGCAATCGGCCAAGGCGATGGTGTGTCCCTTGGAGTCCATGGCCGCACGGAGAATCCCGGCCTGCTCGGCGGCTTCGGACTCAAAAGGCAGTTGGGTGATCCCGCTCAGGAAGCCGTCGATGGCGGCGGTGAGCTTCGTCGATTGGCGACGCGGGGCTCCATAACGGAGCTCCATCACCGTGACGGCGCTGATGGCCACTTCGGACGGCTTGGCCTTCTGGATGCGTCGTACCACCGGATCGACGCCGCGCAGGTAGTCGCTGACGGTGCAGGTATCCAGGAGGAATTTCACGCGAAGGGATCCCGGGCTGTCTCGTTTCTGCCTGGACGTTCGATGGGTTCATCCCAGGTGCCTGCGCTAGCAAGGAAGGCATCTGGCCAGGCATCGACCACGGGTTCGATGACGATGGTCTTGCCCTCCCAGCGTTGGTGGACACGGGTGCCACGGGGCAGGCGACAGTCGCCCACGAGGCGGACGGCGAGGCTGTTGCCTACCTTGAAAACCACGGTTTCACTGCTCACAGGGTTAGGATATCCAATAGGGATATCCTTTCAAGTTCCCGAAGTGGCAAACTACCCCGAAGCTGTCGTCGTCGCGGACTCCCCGGAGAAATCGTCCTCTCGCACGGCTGCCATCGTCACGTGCCTGAAGTTGGTTTTGGACAGGATGGCTGTGTTTCT
>JBIKWS010000083.1:0-9711 GCA_044356195.1 Cyanophyceae cyanobacterium | reverse complement strand
CTGGCGGAACTGCTTGAACTTCGCCGTGTTCGGATTGTGGAAATACTCGAAGACCTCGGGGGTGAAGCGCGGGATCTCGTCAAACCGGATGCTGGGATCCGTCGTGAGCGTGTCGCCGATGCCGAATCCATCGTGACCGACGAGGCCGATGATGTCGCCGGGCCAGGCTTCATCGACGGTCTCGCGTTCGTTGCCGAAGAGCTTGTGGGAGGAGGAGAGGCGTACCTTGCGGCCTGATTGCACGTGGGTGACCACCATGTCGCGATCGAACTTCCCGCTGACGATGCGGATGAAGGCGATGCGGTCGCGGTGCCGGGGATCCATGTTCGCCTGGATCTTGAAGATGAACCCGGCGAAGTGCGGATGGGTCGGCTCGATCAGGCGACCGGCGGACGTTGTGGCCTCAGTGGACATGTGCGGGGCCTAGAAAGGCGGGTGCGTGCAGGAAGGCCAAGCAAAAGTTTTCCGTCTGTCCGCGGCGGCGGTGAGCGACCATCCTGAGGACCTTCGTGAAGCCTGAATGCGCCGATGACGGGTTCGGCACCGATCCGGCAGGACTGGCTTTCGGGGAAACTGACCATCGGGGCGGGGGCTGAGGTCCTGCGATGAATGCGAAAGTACCACCAAGGCGGCAGTGGATGTCCCGAGTGATCTGGATCGGGCTCGGCATGTGCGTGGCGCTGGTGGTGGCGCTGGCGTGTTTGCTGGGGTGGGGGGCGGACCCGGCACCTCCGGTGCCGCAGAGGGCGAGCGTGCCTTTGTCGGATCTGTATCCAGAGTGGGTGCGTCTAAGCGGAACGGCCATGCCAGTGCCGCCGGTGCTGAACGGCTTTGGTGGCGCCAGCGTTGCCCAGGCGGAACAGGTGCCCTGGCTTTTATGGCGAGCTCGGCAGCAAGGCAGTCCACTGCATCAGTTGATGCGGAAAATGGGGCCCAGGATGCCGACAGCCATCCAGTCGCGGCTGCCGACAGCTTTTGATCCGGCGGTCACGCGGGCCTGGATTGCCGACGACCTCAGCGCGGGTTTGGACAGTCGCGGCGTCAGTTGCTCCGACATCCTGCAGGAGGTGCTCCGGCTTCCTCACGAAAGCCAGCAGAGATTGGCTGGCGTTCTGCGCCAGGTGGGCCTGAAGCTCAACTCGGTTCCGTCTCAGCTCGGGGATGAAACATCCAAACTGCTCCTCCAGCTTGCCCGCGAGGGGCACCCGGCGATCCGGGTCTTTGCCGGAGTCGAGCTTTTGGAGGGGCACGAGTGGCCGTTGGGTGGGGTGGGCGAGGAATTGCAGCCGGTGCTGCTCCAGTTGGCCAAGGAGCGGGCGGGAGAGCTGGGGGACTGGAGCCGCCTGACGCGGTTTTCAATAACGTTTGTTCCTCCGTCTTCAGGGTACGATGCGATCCTCAAGGAATTGGAGGGTCATCCCGATCCGACCGTTGCGCTGCTCGCCCGTGCTGCCTTGCGCCTGCGCACGCGTCCGACGGAATTGGCTCCGTTGATCCAGGCGGAGTTCATCGGCTCGGACCCAGTTCGGCAGAAGCTTCTGCTGAACCTGCTGTCGCTCGGAAATCCGAAGCAGCTTTCCCAACTCCCGTCGGATGTGGCCACCGAGCTGGTTCGGGTGCTGGCGAAGGAACGCCTGGCAGCGTCTGTCCCGGGATCCGGCGCCACACGAGCCATCCAGGACCTTGACTACCAGCTTTGGCAAAAGTCCTGGCCTGCCGCCGCCGCGCATCTGCTGCTGGCCATGGGTACCAATGCCGGGCCGGTGGTACCGTTGATGGTCGAAGCCATGGACGCCGTACGTCCCCTCGACCGGGATGCGGCCATGTCCCTGGCAGCCGCGTTGGCTGGTCTCAGCCACCACGTGGCCATCTTCGCCGACGAACGCATCCTGAGGGCGGTGCAGGACCCGTTCCTCACCGAGCCGATCCTCGGTGTCATCGGGGCCGGCGGGCGAACCAACGCGCATGCGTTTGCCGTGGTCGCACCCTTCCTGCGGAGCGATGTTTCTGGGATCCGTCGTTCCGCCTTCGACGTGGCGCTCCGGATCGACGCACCGGATGCGGAGTTGTGGCCGCACGTGCGGGAGGCTCTTCAGGATGTGGTGCGGCAGGACCTCGCACTGCGGGCGGTGCCGCAATTCGGAGCGCAGGCGCGGAAGGTTTTGCCCCGGTTGCGTGAGATCGCGTCGGATCCAAGCGAGGCGCGTGGGATGGCGGAGCTGCGGCGATTGGCGGCGGAGGCGATCCGGGCGGTGGAGGCGGGTGCGGAGGCGAGTGCGAAGGCACCCTGATGGGGGTTTGGTTCGTTGGAACAGACGCACCCCGAAGGTGGTGCGAAGACCTCTCCCTTCTGCAACCCCTTCTGGGTTGTGGACTCATTCTGCGGGTTTCCCGGGGTATCGCTTCGCGACCCCGGGCTACCGGCTGCAACGCCTCCGGCGTAAGAGCAGGCGTTCCGATTTCCGAATGCAGGCGCACGTAGACGGCTCGTAATGACACTCGCCCCACCGATCGAGCCGTGCCTGTTCAGGGCTTGAAGGCGATGCGGGTGACGGCGTCGTTGGTGGTGGGCTGGAACCAGCCGCCGTATTCGATCAGGTAGAGGGCGCCGTCGGGTCCGAGGCGGAGGGTCACGGGGCCGCCGGGGAGGTTCTGGGCGAAGGACTGGGAGGCGGCGGGGCGTTGGGTGGCAGGATCGATGGGGGCGAAGCGGACCGACTTGCGGTTGTAGTCGGAATAGAAGAGGCCGCCGTGGAAGTTCGTGGGGTAGGCGGTGCCGGATTTCGGGGCGCGGTAGAGGAGGCCGCCGGTGCAGGATCCGCCTTGGCCGCGGACGTAGGAGAACCACGGGGTTTCGAAACCTGCGACGCTGTTGGTGCGGGTGAGGGTGTCCATGCCGTCGGCAAACACGCGGGGCCAGCCGTTGTTGGCGCCGGGCTTGAGGCGGAGGACCCGTTCATGGTCGTCGGTTTCGTCGCCGCCGTTTTCGGAGAGCAGGACCCAGCCCGTGACGGGATCGAGGCTGAAGGCCCAGGGTTGGCGGTGGCCGACGGTGTAGACCTCGGGTCGTGCACCCGCCGTTTTGAGGAAGGGATTCCCCCGGGGGATCGAACCGTCGAAGCCGATGCGCAGGACCTTGCCGCGGAGGTCGCCGGTGGATTGGGCCCGGTTCTTCGGATCGTTGTAGTACTGCTTGAGCTCCCAGATCTTGTTGTTGTCGCCGGTGGAGATGTAGAGGGCGCGTTCGGTGGGGTGGGCGAGGAGGCCACCGCCGACATGTTGCCCGCCTTCATCGCCGGTCCATTCGAGGAGGACCTTGGTGGAGGCGAGGTCGAGGCGGGAATCAGCGCCGGTTCCCGTGACGTTCACGCGCACCACGCGACTGAGATACTCGCCCTTGGGATGATCCTTGGCGTGGTGGAAGAGGAAGAGGTGGGGCGTGCGTGGGAAGTCCGGGTGGAAGGCGATGCCGTGGAGACCGCGGTCACCGGAGGCGTCGGTTTCCAGGGTGCCGATCTTGTGCTTCTGGCGGGAGGCGGTGTCGAGGCGCCAGACATCGCCGGTGCGGGACGTGATCCAGGCGGCGCCGTCCGGGGCGAAGGCGAGGTCCATGGGCTCCGGGAGTTCCGGGCCGGCGAGGATTTCGCGGGTGAAGTTCGGAGGGAGTTTGGCTTCGGCGAGGGCGGTCGAGGTTCCTGCGGACAGGAAAAGGGCCAGCAATGGCGACAGGATGTGGCGCATGGAGGGTAAAATTGGCGAAGCCGGCGGAGGCTGGCAACCGTCGGGTGGGGGTGGGTTTGAAGTTTGAATCTTCAAACTTGAAACTCCCCCCCGGTCACGCACTGGCGCTGGAGTACCGGCGGAGGGCGAGTCGCCAGACCCATTCGGAGACGGCGAAGCAGGCGAGGCTGAGGCCCACGAGAAGGGCGGCGTGGAGGGGGGTGCGCAGGGTTCCGAGGAGCGTCTGGGAGGGGACGTTCGAGACCAGCAGCATCGGCAGGACGAGCGTGAACACGCGTCGGAACAGCCCTTGCGGGATCGCACCCTCGGGGATGCGGGCGATGTTGAAGAGGTTGTAGTACCCCCAGACGACGCCTTGGGCGCGGACGATCCAGAACGCGGCGGAGGAGAGCAGGAACATGAGCGAGTAATGGACGAGGAGTCCGGCGAGGCAGAGGCCCAGGAAGCCGGCGATCTCCATCGGCTCCGGTGTGTGCCCGAGGTTGCGCAGCGCCCAGACCATGACGCCGACGGCGGAGGTGGCGTTGAAGAACGCCCCGAGGTCAACCTTTCGGAAGGAGATCAGGAAACGGGTGTTCACCGGGAGCAGCAGCATGAAGTCGAGCCGGCCGGTGCGGATGTGTTCCGAGATGTCCGAGATGTTGGTGAGGAAGAAGGCGGTGAAGACCTGCTGGATGAAGTGGGAGCACCCGACGAGCAGGATGACCTGCCAGCGGTTCCATCCGGCGATGGATTCGGTGTGGCCATAAACCACCGACATGAAGGCCAGCTGGAGCGCGAACCATAGGGCCTCGACGATGATCCAGAGGATGAAGTTCGTCTTGAACTGCATCTCACGCGTGATGCTGTTGCGCCACAGGGCGGCGAACAACGCCGGGTAACGGCGCCACGCGGGTTGCAGGGGAGGCAGCGGAGAGGGGTTCATGACCGGTGCGCGTTCAGCCACCCACGGCGGAGTAGCGTCGGATGCCCCGGCTCCAGACCCAGCGGAGCAGCAGGAACCCGCCGACGACCCACGCAGTCTGGATGCCCAGCCCACGCCAGAGGTCTGGTCCGGTGACGCGACCGAGGTACACGCCCACCGGGAAGTACAGCAGGTACGGGTACGGCGTGAGCATGAGGAACTGGGCAGCCCACCGGGGAAGGATGTCGATGGGGAAGAGGTGTCCGCTGGCGATGTACTCGAAGGCGAACTGGATGAAGATGAAGGTGGAGACGTCGAGCACCCAAAAGGCCAGCAGCGCCATCGTGCAGGCGATCAGGAATTGCAGGAGCCCGGCGAGAACGACCGAGAGCACGAACACGGCTCCGGCGAGGGGAGAGTCCGGCCAGACGAGGTGTTCCCGCAGGAAGAAGAGGAAGATCCCGACCGGGACGAGGGCGACCACCGTGTAGATGGAACGACCCGAGAGGTAGAGGGTGAACCGGTAGCCCAGGTAATTGATGGGGCGGATGAGGAACTGGGAGATATGGCCGTCCTTGATGTCCGCAGCGATCTGCCAGTCGTCCTCGGCCACGGCGGTGAATGCGTCGACCAGCGTGGTCAGCAGGTAATAGCTGATCATCTGGGAGAGGGCGTACCCGGCGACGTCGGTGCCGTTGGTCTTGCCCGCGTAGACCGCCTTCCAGAGATAGAGGGTGCCGGTGAGGGGAACGAGGGCGATGGCCGCGCGGAACAGGAAGTTCACGCGGTACACGAGCGTGTTCTGGATCCCGATGCGAAAGACCTGAAGGTACTTTCCCATGCAGCGGGCTCAGTTCGGATCGTTGAGGATCTCCGCGAACGCGGCGTGCACCGTTTCGAGGGCCCTGTCCAGCGCGCTGGCTTCTTCGGGAGAGAGGTTGCCGCGGGTCTTCACGGCGAGCATGTCGAGCTGGTCGATGAAGACCTTGGCACCCTCGGGCTGGGGATCGATGAACTCGCCGGTGTGTGGGTTCTCCAGACGGCCCATCAGCATCAGGGCCATCTGGGAGTGGCCGGAGACCAGCTGCTGGAAGAGCATGGAATGGGCCTCTGCCAGCGAGGCGTCATCGATGGGATCGGTTGGGGAGGGCATGGGGGGAGGAGTTGGAAGTTTGAAGATTCAAGTTTCAGGCCTGGGACAGCCCCGTGACTTCGTCTGCTACGTGATCCGGAGGGTAGGCCGCGTGCCCCCACGCGGCGGGATTCATGGCAACGCCGGGTGAGGGCACCCGGCCTTCAACCCCGCCCTACCTCGGCCGGGTGGGGGCACCCGGCGCCAACCTTCAATATGGCAGCGGGAAGCGCGCGGTGAGGGCGTGGACGCGGTCCCGGACCTTGTGGGCGGTGGCCGGGTTGGCGATGTCGAGGAGGACCTCGGAGATCATGTCGGCGATCTCGGCCATCTCGGATTCCTTCATGCCGCGCGTGGTGACGGCGGGAGTGCCGAGCCGGATTCCGGAAGCTTCGAAGGGCGAGCGGGTCTCGAAGGGGATGGTGTTCTTGTTGGTGGTGATGCCGGCTTCGTCGAGGGCGAGCTGGGATTGCTTTCCGGTGACGCCCCGGGCACCGACGTCGACGAGCATCAGGTGGTTCTCGGTGCCGCCGGAGACGAGCCGGAAGCCGTTCCGGATCATTCCGGCGGCGAGGGCGGCGGCGTTGCGCACGATCTGTTCCTGATAGGCCTTGAAGTCGGGCTGGAGGGCCTCATGGAAGCAGACGGCCTTGGCCGCGATGACGTGCATGAGCGGGCCTCCCTGGATGCCCGGAAACACCTGCGAGTCGATGCCCTTCGCGTACTTCTCCTTGCACAGGATGAGCCCGCCGCGCGGGCCGCGCAGGGTCTTGTGCGTGGTGGTGGTGACGAAATCGGCGTACGGAATCGGGCTGGGATGGACGCCCGCGGCCACAAGTCCGGCGATGTGGGCGATGTCGGCGAGGAGCATGGCACCCACTTCGGCGGCGATCTCGCCCATGCGTGCGAAGTCGATGATGCGCGGGTAGGCCGAGGCACCGACGGTGATCATCTTCGGGCGATGTTCACGGGCCATCGCGGCGAGCTGGTCGTAGTCGATGCGTTCGTCGCCCTGACGGACGCCGTAGTGGACGATCTCGAAGAACTTGCCGGAGAAGTTGGCCTTGTTGCCGTGGGTCAGGTGTCCGCCATGGGACAGGTCCATGGTCAGGAGCTTGTCGCCGGGCTTCAGGACCGAGAAATAGACCGCCATGTTCGCGCCGGAGCCGGAGTGCGGTTGCACGTTGGCGTGTTCGGCCCCGAAGAGCTGCTTGGCGCGGTCGATGGCGAGCTGTTCGGCGATGTCGACGAATTCGCAGCCGCCATACCAGCGGCGCTTGGGGTAGCCCTCGGCGTACTTGTTGGTGAGCACGCTGCCCTGGGTCTCCATGACGGCCGGGCTGGTGAAGTTCTCGGAGGCAATGAGCTCGATGTTCTCAAGCTGGCGCCGACGTTCGCTGGCGATGATGTCGGCAATGGCGGGATCGACGGAGGCGAGACGGAGGGACATGGGTGTTTCGAGTTTGTTGATGCGGCGCTCGTGGCGACCGCCTTGGAAATCGGCACGGACGAAGGCCTCAAGAATGGCAGCCGCCTGATCGGGCGTGCTGGTCTTGGCCCCCAGACAAAGGATGTTCGCATCGTTGTGCTCGCGGCACAACGCGGCCACTTCGGGATCCGTGACCAGGGCGGCGCGGATGCCCGGCACCTTGTTGGCGGCGATGCTGATTCCGACGCCGGTGGAACAGACGAGGATGCCGAGGCGTGCGCTGCCGCTGACGACCTGATGGGCCACGGCGTAGGCGTAATCGGGATAATCGGTGGATTCCTTCGAGTGGGTGCCGGCATCGGCGAACGTCAGGCCGAGGCGCTGGAGCACGGGCTTGAGGGATTCCTTCAGGTCGAAGCCGGCGTGGTCGGAACCGATGGCGAAATCGACCGTCTGCGGGGCCGCGGTCGTGGCTTCATGTTGCTCGATGAAGGCGATGGCGGTGCGGACGCCAGCTTCGATCTGGTTCCGGGTTTCGATGTAGCCGGGCAGGGGCCCGCCGATGGGATCGGCGATGTCCTTGTCGAAGGATTCGACCGAGTCATCAAATTCGCGGAGGAGGAACACCTTCTCGGCCGCCTCCGGATGGTAGTAGAGGATGCCTTCGGCGTGGCTCTGGGTGAGGGCGAAGATGTAGTCGGACTCGCGCACGAGTTGCGCGGTGAGCATCTGGGATCGGTGCCCGGAGATGTCCCGCCCCAACTGCCGCATGGCGGTCACGGCATGCGTGCTTGCGGCCTGGCCGTTGATGGCCCCGACGCCAGCGGACGCGACTTTCCATCCAGGCCGTCCTTCAAGGACGAGCCGGGCGATGCCCTCGGCCATCGGGGAGCGGCAGGTGTTGCCGGTGCAGACAAACAGGAGCGACTTCATGCCAACGCAGGGGGCGAAGGTGGGAGTCCAATCCGGGACCGTCAACGCGGAAGTCCCTTCGAAGTGGCGTGGGGGTCGAATCTTGACACTGCCCCCTTTTGGAAAGGATTCGGGGGGGGCGATGTCCTCATCGCCTTGGGAATGGCTTTGGAACGGCGACGAGGACGTTGCCGCCTCGATCGGGAAACGGTCTGGAACGGCGGCGAGGACGTCGCCTCCCCGTTCCGTGGGTTACCAGAGGAACGACTGGGTCGAGGCGAGTTCGGTGCCACCGCGCAGCAGGGTGGCTTTCCATGCGGTGACATCTCCGACCTGACGCAGGGTTTCCGGGCTGAGGGTGACGCGGGTCCACCGGGCGCCGAAACGTGCGGGGGTGACGGTGTTGGTCAACGTGACCGCATTCGTCTGGGTGACGCCGGCCGGGGCGTTGTTGGTGCGGAATGTGGCACCGCGGAGTTCGAGTCGCAGTTCTAGCGGTTGGGCTTTCGCGACGGGGGCGCTCCAATGGACATCGAACCGCATGCCGCCCACGAGCTCGGGGTTCTTGCGAAGATAGGCCTGGTAGGCGTCGCGCTCGTACAGGCTTGGATGGAGGGAGGCGCGGCCTTCGAGATCGACGAGGCTGGGCAGCACCTTGCGGACCTTTGCGTCGGCGGCGTGGGTCTGGGTTGCGAAAGGGATCAGGACCAAACCGACGGCCAACCAGGAGCGCAGGCGACGCATGGGAGCAGAAGCGGTTCAGAGGCCGCGGGTGGGGATCGGAAGCAGGGCGGGGCGGGGTTCGAACCTGGGAGCAGGCGGCCGGACGACGGCTGGACCGCTGCCAGGGATGGCCGAAGGACTCAGGGTGCGGTCGCCGAGGCCCGTGATCCCGGGCAGTGCGCTGCGGCTGGGACTCACACCGGGGGCGGCGGCAAGTCCTGCGGGGTTTCCGAACGCAGAAGAACCGAACGCCGTTGCCGAAGGGGCCTTCTGGGGTTCGGGACCGGAGAGGAGATTCTGGAACTGCTGGGCCCGGCTTCCCGGGGTGCGGGTCAGGCTGAAAATGCTGGAAGCCTCAGGTTCCGGGGTCGGGGTGGATCCTGTTGCCGGTGCCGAGCCGGAGAGGAGACGGTCAAAAATGGCGGCGCGATCGGCGGCGGCCGCCTGACGATTCAGGTCCAGCTGGGTCTGACCCGGCGAAGAAAAGCGGCCCTGCTCGGCGAAGGCGGAAGCACCGATGCGATTGCCGGGATTGGCACTTTGGAAAGTGGCGTTGGCCCCGGTCACGATGGATCCGGAAGAAATGCCGCCGATGCCATCCAGGATGTTCCGGGGTTGGCCGGTTGTCGGATCGATTTCGCCGTTGGGTTGTCCGGCATTGGAGTCACCGCCGTTGCTGGAGTTGCGGCGTTGCTCGGAATTGGCGGTTTCGGTAGCGCGCAGGTAGCGATCGCCGAAGCCGGTTTTTTGAGCGTCTCCCACTGGCTGGCTGAACCGGGGGTAGTCCTCACTGGCCTTCAAACCGGTGGAGTCTTTGGCCCCGACGGTGGCAGCGTTTTCGAGCAGCCAGTTCCGTCGCTTGTCGATCGC
>JBIKWS010000746.1:0-2722 GCA_044356195.1 Cyanophyceae cyanobacterium | reverse complement strand
AGTTGGGCGGCGGTGGCCTGGGTATCGGCGAGTTGTTCGCGGACGACCCGGCCGATCACCGCGCAGGAAGACGGGTTTGCCTGCAGGGCCTGCATGCGCAGCGCGAGTGAATGGTCTGCCCAACGATCATCGCCGTCGCAGAATGCAATCCACGGATGAAGGCTGGCGCGGATGGCCTGGTTGCGCGCCGCGGCCAGGCCTCGTCCCTCCTGGTGGAGGATCCGGGCTCCATGGGCCTCGGCGATGGCGACACTGCCGTCGGTGGATCCTCCATCGATGACGATGCATTCGGCGGGTGCCGGCCGTTGGGACAGGACGCTGGCAAGTGCTGCGGGAAGGTGGGCGGCCGCGTTGCGGACGGGCACGATGACGGAGACCGGGGCTGTTTCGTTCATGGGGTGGTGACGCACTCGGCCTGACTGCGGATGGTGCGGCGGAGTTGGTCAAAAGACGGCGAGGAGAGGCCTTGGGCGGCCAGATGTTCCAGCAGCCGGAGTGATTCATCCGCGTGGATGAATGGGGCGAGGTGGTGGCGTGTTGCGGCGTCCAGGGGGACGTGGGTCCCGCGCTGGATCAGTCGATTGAGTCGGCCGGCCATGACGGGATTCCGGCATCGCGCCAGGAGTTGGACCATCAACGCCGCTCGATCGAAGTCTGGGTCCAGGGGCTGTGGGTTCGAAGTCGCCTGGATCGGCCGGGATTCCCGGGCTGGTAGAAGGGCCCTGAAATCATTGGCGAACAGCGTGCGGGTGGCGTCCGGTCCGATTCCGGTGTTTCGGGTGAGATTGACCGGAGAACTGATCGTTTGCAGACCCAGCAATCCGCCCCGGAGCGAGAGGAGGACGTCCCATGCCGTGAGTTCGCCGCGGTGGAACATCTCCAGTGTGATGCAATGGTGGGCCACCCACAGTGGATCCAGAAAGGGGTGGTTCCGGAAGACTGCCAACGGTGACGCGTCCGCTCCGAGGTCGAGGGCTTGCATGCGGCGCCACGCATGGGCCGTGCAAGCCCACCCCCAGATGCTGCCACTGTAACCCCGGATGTGGTCCGGGTCGGGATCGCCCCAGAATCCAAGGGGGTTCCGGCCGCTGATGAGGCCTACTTTGGGATCGCTCCCGAAACGTTCGAGCATGGCGGCCGCCCAGGGCAGGAAGCTCGGGTGGGGTAGGATGTCGTCCTCCAGGACGATGGCCTGGCCGACCCGGGAGAAGACCCAGTCGAGTCCGCTGAGGATCCGCTGGTCGCATCCGAGGTTGACTGGGGAGAACTCGCGCTCGATCCGGCAGGGCCAATCGATCTCATCGAGGGCAGTCCGGGCAAGCTGACAGGCAGCGATGTCGGTGGGATGGCTGGCACGCGGTCCGTCGGCGATGGCGAGGATTGTCGTTGGACGGATGATCCGCAGGGTCTGGATGAGTTCGCGGATCCGGGCTGGCCGGTTGAAGAGGATGAGCGCGACGGGTGTTTCGAAGGACTCGCCGTGGTTCATACGCCATGGGTGGGCGGTCTCACGAGGCCGGTGATGGCCGAGAGCACGCGATCCAGATTCCAGTCCAGGCCGAGTTCGAACGTTGGAACTTCGCGAACCAGTGCCGCGGCGGTGGAGAGCCAGTGACCCGGGGTCCCGGAACCACTGGCGATGGGCAGGGCCGTGGAGGCGAGAAGCTGGATGGCGGTGCGTTGGGAAACGCGCCGGGGTTGTGGGATGGACGCGTCGCCGGCCCGGACTGCCACGATGGCGACGAGCCTGGCGGAGCGTTGGAACCGGACGTGGGAGGGCAGTGCGACCGCGGCCTTCCCGATGGGAGTGAAACCGAGGGTTGGCCAGTCGTTGGCCTGCAGGCGTTGGCGGGTGTCGGTGTTGATCTTGGCCGTGGCGTAGACGCCATGGACCGTTGCCGATGTCCCGCGGCCAGGATCACCGGCTTCAATCACGCACAGGTCGTCTCCGAGGAACTCCAACCCCGCCTGCGCACAGGCGAGGGCCGTGGTGGTCTTGCCGCGGCCGCCGACACCGACGAACAGCACGCCACGTCCATCCACCGCGACAGCGCCCGCGTGGACCATCTGGATGGAGGGACCGGAAAGCCAGGCGGCGAGTGCATGATGCGCGGGCTGGGCCCGTAGGTCTCCGCTCGCGAGCGCGGCGGCGGACGCTTCCACACGCAGTGTTGGAACCGGACCTGGCACGAACTGCTCCACGCTGGAGGGCCCTCGTCGGATGACGGCCAGGCGCCCATCCGGTCCGCGATGCGAGCCGGTGGCCAGGGCCGACCATTCGGGCCGTGCGGAGGGGGCAGGGAATTCCGTGATTTCCAACGTGGGCGTCTGTGCGGTTCCCGGGCGAAGGGCATCGATCACGCCAGCGAAGGCGGGTCGGATGGCCGAAACGCTGGAGTCGCCACGGATGGTCAGGGAACGGCCCGCGATCAGGACGCCGAAGGACAGGTCCATGTCCTGACTCACGCCTTGTCCCCGGGACGGTGGGGCCAACCCTTCGCTGGATCCACCTCATGGATGGGGTCCA
Organism: Cyanophyceae cyanobacterium; assembly: GCA_044356195.1. Lineage (GTDB taxonomy): Bacteria > Verrucomicrobiota > Verrucomicrobiia > Limisphaerales > UBA9464 > UBA6176. The sequence continues at coordinate 195 of JBIKWS010000746.1, read as the reverse complement.
TGGAAATGATGTCGGCGATCTGATCGTAATGCTCCATGGCAGGAGATTCGAAGTTCTCCGGCCAGACGAGGGATGACGCTTGGGCGGGCGGGGTTGAGGGGGGCAGGTCGTTGCAGAGCATCTGGGCCTGATCGAGTGCGTCGAAGAAGGACCGCGTGGGTGCGGCCGCTGTCGGTCCGTAACGGGCGGTGACCT
>JBIKWS010000745.1:0-2725 GCA_044356195.1 Cyanophyceae cyanobacterium | reverse complement strand
CGGTCTGGCAGTTCACGCCGGAGGGCTTGTTGCCGGGTCTGGAGGCGGTTCTCGCCATCCTCCGGCAATCCACAGCGATCGATGATTGGGGTGCGGTGCTGTTCTTCCTCAACAAGCGCGCCTCACTGAACGACGAACGACCGCTGGACGTCCTCCGCCGGGGCGATATCGAATCCGTCAAGGCGGCCGCCCAAGGCTACGTTGAGTAAGCCGCTCGCCCCACATGGCCGCCCAGCGCCCACTCCGCCTTCCCCCAAAGGAATTCTCCCGCTTGGAGATTCCCGTAACCCACTACCCGGAGCGCGAGCTCTGGAGGGTCCACGCCCAGGGACAGTCGGCGATCTTCTTCAGTATCACCCCCACGCACCGATTCAGCCACCCCGCATGTCCCGCCCCACTCCTGTATCTCGGTGAAAGCCTGACCACCTGTCTGTGGGAACGATTCGGCGATGATATCCTGAACGTCGATGCACGCGTGTCCAAGGGACTGTGGAGAACGCGGGCAATCAGCCGGGTCCTGGTCCCGGAACTCCGGCTGTGCGACCTGACGGACGTACGCACACGCAGCAGGGCCAAAGTAGACGTCAGCGCCCTCACCCACATGGACCTATCCGTCCCCAAGGACTGGGGCCTCGCGATCCAGCAGCACCCCGCGAACTTCGACGGCCTGCGCTACCTCAGCCGCTTCGATGCACAACCCTGCATCGCCCTGTTCCAACGCGCTTCACTCGCTTCCCACCTCCGAGAAATCCGGATCGGCGAACTGACCAACAACGAAACCGCAGATGCCTTCCTCGACACCCACCGCATCGCATTGATCTGAAGGCCCTCCGCCCTTCGCCCCAACGGGGCAAACGGTGAAAGCCCGGGGACCGCACCCTGAAAGGGCGCACAGGGACATGCGCCGTGGTGTGTGTGTTCACGGGTCGTCGCCGTCCGCCCCGTTGGGACGGCGGGTTACGGGATGGTGTGACCCCGTCTTTCCTTCCCAGCCTTCCAGTCTCCGGCGCATCCTGCTCATACGCGCTACCGATGAATGCTTTCCTCCACTTCCGCCCCGGCCTGTCCGCCCTTCTCCGGCGCCTCCTTATCGGTGCTGTCCTTGCCTGCTTCGTGGCCGGGGTCTCCTACGCCGCCCAGCGTCCGCCCAACGTCCTCGTCATCCTCACGGACGACCAGCGTTGGGACGCCATGAGCTGCGCGGGCAACCGTCTGCTGAAGACCCCGAACATGGACCGCCTCGCTGCCGAGGGCGTCCGGTTCGCCAACGTCTTCGTCACCACCTCGCTCTGTTCCCCGAGCCGCGCCTCGCTCCTCAGTGGCCAGTACGCGCGGCAGCATCGGGTTCAGAACAACTTCACCGAATATCCCAACGATCTCCCGGGCTACCCGCGCCGACTCAAGGACGCGGGCTACGAGACCGCCTATATCGGCAAGTGGCACATGGGCGAGGACAACGACCAACAGCGCCCCGGGTTCGACCACTGGTTCAGCCATCGCGGCCAGGGCAACTACTTCGACAACGAATTCAACGACGACGGCGTCCGTCGCAAGGTCCCGGGCTATTACACCACCGCCGTCACCGAGCACGCCATCGAGTGGCTGCGCAAACCGCACGATCGCCCGTTCCTCTTGATCCTCGGCCAGAAGGCACCGCACGGCGGCCCCATCCAGCCGGAGCCCCGCTTCGAACACGCCCTTGACCACGTCGCCATCCCGCGTCCGGCCAATGCCGATGACTACGCCGCACCGGACAAACCCGCGTGGCTGAAGGAAAGCTATCCCACGTGGCACGGCCTCGGCGGGCCACTCTACGGTCAGAAGGAATACGACCGCTTCGTCCGCGCCTACCTGACCACATTGCTCTCCGTCGACGAAAGCATCGGGCGCATCTACGAGACCCTGCGGACCGTCGGGCAACTCGACAACACGGTCATCGTCTTCACGAGCGACAACGGGTTCGTGCTCGGCGAACACGGTCGCGTGGACAAACGCACGGCCTACGAAGAAAGCCTCCGCATCCCGTTGCTGGTCCGATACCCGCCGCTCGCCCGACCCGGAACCGTGGTCAGCAACCTCGTCACCTCCCTCGATCTCGCGCCGAGCCTCATCGACCTGGCGGGTGCCAAACCCCTGCGGAACATCCACGGGAAATCGTGGAAACCACTGGTCGCCGGGAAGCGCGTCCGTTGGCGCGACGCCTTCCTGTACGAATACAATTTCGAGAAGCAGTTCCCGTACACGCCCAACGTGCGCGCCCTGCGCACCGATGGCTGGAAGTTCATCCGGTATCCCCACGGCGACGGTTCGCCGGATCGTTTCACGGCGGAACTCTACGATCTCGTGCGCGATCCGCTCGAACAGCACAACCTGATCGCCGACCCGCGCTTCGCCGCGCAGCGCCGACGCCTGGAGCGGGACCTCGAGAAGCTCTCGCGCCGCATCGGTCCCGACTCCATGCCGGTGTACGAAGGCATCACGAACGTGCTGCCCAAGTATTGAACGGCCGGCCTACTTCAGCGGCATGCCGGGCTCGGGCTTGCCGTTGGTCGTGAGGACCTGGAAATGGTGCACGCCAGCGGCCAGCGGATGATCGCTGGTCCAGACGATGCGATGATCCGGGGTCACCTCGACCATCGAGATGCCCGTGTTGGCGGCGTGGCTGCCAACGACGGTGTTGCCGTTGGCAAGACGCTGCGAACCGCAGGGATCCTTGAAGAGCCCG
>JBIKWS010000744.1:0-2732 GCA_044356195.1 Cyanophyceae cyanobacterium | reverse complement strand
TCCCAGATCCAGCAAGGTAAAGAGGTAAGCCAACCGTTGGGTCAGCCCCCACAGCCCGACCTCGTCCCCGTCCAGCGCCCCGGTGGCCATCGGGATCATGACGATCTGGACCGCCAGCGTGACGGCGACCATCAGGTAACCCGAGATGAAGCCCGAGGCGGCGCGACGCGAACGGCTCATGTGTCGGTCCCCTCTGACCTTCCGGTGGGTTGCGTGGATCCAATCGCTGCTTCCAGCAAGTGCCCGGCCCGACCCCGTTGAATGTCCGATCCCTGTTTCACGCCTGGTTTCACCCGGAAGCCCGGGGTGTCCATCTCCGACGATGACCTCCCGGTGCGGCCAGACTCCGCCACCGCACGCCACCCGTGCAACGCGAAGTTTTAGGATTGAAGGGCGTTGCCGACATCCTTGGATTGCACGCCGCGTGCCCTCACGCAGGGGCGCATCTTGACACGGCCCCTTTTTGGAAAGGATTCGGGGCGGCGATGTCCTCATCGCCATGGGAATGGCTTTGGAACGGCGACGAGGACGTCGCCTCCCCGTTGCATGCTGGGGCAGTGTCAAGATGCGCCCCTCACGCGGCGGGAGTCAGGGATTCGCCGGGTGAGGTCCCCCGCCTGCAAATGAGCCCCAACGGGGCGATCCAAGGCAGCCCGGGGCATCGCCCCGGGGACTTGGCCGTAACCATGCGGTAGCTGTCTCACGCGGAGCCGCGGAGAGCGCGGAGAGAGGGGCTGCTCGCGAGCCTTGCAACCTCGGCTACCGGTAACCAAACGGTGACTGGCCCGCCTGCCTTCCAAAGGTCCATTCTCCGCGCCTCCGCGTCTCCGCGTGAACCTATCCCCGTTCTCAACCGCAGGGTTACGGCTTGGAGGTTTGTGGTGGTGGTTTGACCGCAGGGCTTCGCTCTGGGCTGTCTTGGGCTGCCCCGTTGGGGCGTTGGAGCCGCGCGTTGCGGCGGGCCTTCCTTCATCGTCACGGAAATGGAACCCAATCGAGGCTCGCACGATCGGCTGCGATACCCCTAGGAAACGTCCATGCACGTGGGTTCCGGTTCAGCACGTCGATGGGCGGGATGGGCGGTGGCGATGGGGTTTGCCGTTGGCGCGGTTCTGGCCGCGCCCCCGCGTCTTGACCAATGCCAGGTGGTGGGCACGCACAACTCCTATCACGTGGCTCCCGGCCCGGCCATGGATGCGTTGATCCGGTCGAAACCCGGCCCGGGCGCGGACGAACTGGCCTACACGCATCGGCCCCTCAAGGAACAGTTCGAATTCCTCGGCATCCGACAGATCGAGCTCGACCTGTACGCCGATCCGGAGGGCGGACGATTTGCCGAACCTGCGGGACCAAAACTTGCCGCCGTCGGCGGCCTCGGCGCGGTGGTTCCCCACGATCCGGACGGCGAACTGCTGAAACCCGGGTTCAAGATCCTGCACGTGCCTGACGTGGACTTCATCAGCCGCAATCGCACCTTCCACGGCGCGTTGACCGAGATCCGGGAATGGTCGGCGGCGAATCCCTTCCACTTCCCGATCCTCGTCCTGCTGGAGTTGAAGGAGGATGCGCTGGGCGTTCCGGGCTCGACGAAGGTGGTGAAGTACGACGCTGCATTGCTCGACGCCGTCGACGCGGCCGTTCGGGAAGTCATCCCACCGGCCCAGCGTTTCGAACCCGATGACCTTCGCGGCGGCCAACCCACCTTGCGCGACGCCGTCGCCGGGAAGGGGTGGCCTACCGTGGACCGCCTGCTGGGTCGGATCCTGTTCGCCCTCGATAACGAGGACGCCATCCGGGACCGCTACCTCGCCCGATCCCCCCATCTGGAAGGTCGCGTGATGTTCGTGTCCGTGGATCGCGCGCATCCCGCGGCGGCGTGGATGAAGCGCAACGATCCGGTCCGGAGATTCGATGAGATCCAGTCGTTGGTTCGCGACGGCTTCGTCGTGCGCACCCGGGCCGATTCCCCCACTGGAAACGCCCGACGCAACGACACCACGCAGCGCGAGAAGGCCTTCGCCAGCGGCGCGCAATTCATCAGCACCGATTACCCCGAACCCAACCTCTCGCTGAGTCCCTACCAGGTACGATTGCCGGGCAACCGCATCGCACAGGCGAATCCCGTGAGCGGCACGAACGTGTCCGATACGGTCGAAATTGAGATCCTTGCTGCGGACACGGCCGCGGTCCGGAACCGCATGGGAATGGCGGATCATGATCGTCGGCGGTTGGACGAAGCCTCGGCCCATTATGCGCGTGTCATGGAACTCGACCCGCCGTCGCCGGTGGACAACGCGCTGCGCGAACGCGTGCGGCGGTTCGCTCCGGAACTCCGCCTGAACCGCGCGGAAACCTTCGCGCTCCGCGATGTCGTGGCGGTCGTTCATCCGGATCGACCCGTGATTGCCTACCACCTGTTCTGGGACGACGACATCGACTTTCCCGAGGACAACGACCCCTGCGACCACGAGGTTCTGTGGGTGGAGTTGGACGAGGCAGGGACGCGGGCGGTGGCCGTGCACACTTATTTCCACGGGGCGATCCTCAAGGCCGAGGTGCCGCCGGGCGAGCCGGTGCGCGTGGGCGTCGAGTGGGGCAAGCACGGAAGCCTGCCGCTGGATCGCGACGGGAAGTTGGTGCATTCGCCGGCGAAGCTAAGGGCGCATTGGCAACAGCTGCACGAACAGGGACGACGTCTGCCGGACCACGCACTGGGCGCGGGGTGGCCCTTG
>JBIKWS010000743.1:0-2733 GCA_044356195.1 Cyanophyceae cyanobacterium | reverse complement strand
GCCGTAGAAGCCGCCATCGATCATGTGGGTGACGCGACCCATCCACTGGTTTTCGTCCGTGTTGTCGTAGGTGAAGAGGTCGTCCTCTTCGGTGCGTGCGACGTCGAGGATGTTCCGGACGCCGGTGGAGAAGACCTCCAGGCCGGTGCCGTCGGGTCGGATCCGGACGATGCCACCGCCGTGGAGGTCGACGCGGCGGCCATCGGTGCCGGTGGCTCCGAAGAGGCCCTTGTCGCCGACGGCGATGTAGAAGAACCCATCGAGGGCGAGACGGAAGTTGGCGGGAACGTGGTCATTCCAGTCGAGCGCCCAGGGGTTGGGATTGGTCTGGCGTATGAGGTCGCGGGGATCGCGTCCGAGGCTGTTGTCGTCGCGGAAGGCGGTGAAGCGGGGGTTGTGAAGGACGTAGAGGTGGCCTTCGAGATACTGCATGCCGAACACGGCATGGAGGCCTTCGGCGAAGACGGTGCGGCGGCCGTCGGTGTGGAAGCACAGGATGCGTCCCTCGGTAGCGTTGGCAGGGGAGCGGATGTCCATCGGGTCCTCGGCGACGAAGACACGGCCGTCGGGAGCGACGGTGACAACGGAGGGGTGCTGGATGTCCGGAGCCTGGGCGACGAGTCGGAGGGTCCAACCAGGGATTGGTACGGGAGGAGGCGGCTGTTGCGCGAGGACGTGGCCGGAGAGGAGGATCAGGAGGGCAAGGAGGATCTGAGTGAGCGAGGCGGGTGGGGGTGGATGAAACCCCAATCCTGGATACCGCCATTCCTCAAACGTGCCTACATCCGGAGAATCCGGATGCGGGCAGGATGAAGCGGCTTGGAAAGCCAGCGGGGGTTGCATGCGGGACAGGATTTTGGGTTCGCCGCCGAATGCAAGGGTTCTGGTACGGACCGTGGCGGATGGGGCAGTTGCCACAGCCGTCGCCTGCAGCGGGGTGGCAACGTCCTCGTTGCCCTCCCACGCCCTTGCCTCAGGCGATGAGGACAGCGCCCCCCGATCCTGCCTTCAACCCAAGGCCGGGATCAGCCGAGCTTCCAGCCCTTGCGATAGTCGTGATGGATGAGGCGGTCGGCGGCGGCGACGTCCTTGGCGCGGAGTTTCTTGGCATCCCATTCGATGCGTTTGCCGGTGCGGAAGGCGATGTTTCCGAGGAGGCCGAGTTCGGTGAGGATGGCTCCGTAGGCGAAGGGCGAATTGGTCCGGCCGAGGGAGGAGAACCGGGGAAGGGCGAGATTCTCGCCGCGGACGGCGCGGATCCATTCCTCGTGGTGGCCGACGGACTTGGCGTAGTCCGGGTCGGGGAGCTTGACGTCCTTGAAGTCGGCTTCCGGAAGGAGGACGTGGCGGCCGTAATCGGCGAGGAGCATCCCCTTCGAACCGACGAAGAGAGTGCCGCCGCCCCACTTGGAGAGGTCCGGCGTGCCGGGGACTTCAGGTCGCTTGGCACCGGAGTACCAGAACATCCGTGTGGCGGGTGTGCTCTTGGTGGCGGCGAAGTCGTATCGGACCTTGACCCAGAGGGGGGCGCATTCGGGGTGGGGTTCGGGACCCTCCGCGACGACGGAGGACGGGAGACCGAGGCCCAGTGCCCAGACCCCGAGGTCCATGTGGTGGCAGCAGAAGTCGGAGAGCGTGCCACCACCGAAATGCCACCAACGGCGCCAGTTGAAGTGGACCCATTCCTTGGAGTACTCGCGCCATTGGACGGGGCCGACCCATTGGTCGTAGTTGAGTCCGGCGGGGACGGGTTCAGCCGCGGGTGTGGGCTTGGGATCCCAGGCGGAGCCGGCCCAGTGGTGAACTTCGTCGACCTTGCCGATCGTCCCGGCGGCGATGAGTTGGGCGACGCGGCGATAGTTCTCGGACGCGTGGATCTGGTTCCCGGTCTGGGTGACGAGCTTGGACTTGGTGGCGACCTCGGTCAGGCGGCGCAGTTCGGAAATTGTGTGGGTGAGGGGTTTCTCGCAGTAGACCGGACGGCCGCTCTGGAGGGCGGCGATGGCGATGATGGCGTGGGTGTGGTCCGGAGTGGAAACCACGATGCCGTCGAGACCGGGGTGGTCGATGAGCTTGCGGTAGTCCGAGAACTTGGCGGCCCCGGGGAACTTGACGGCCGCGCCGTTCAGGCGGCCTTCGTCGACGTCGCACAGGGCAACGATGTTCTGGTGTTTGACGCCATCGAGGTTTTCGCCGCCGCGTCCAGCGACGCCAATGACCCCGAGGTTGAGCTTGTCATTGGCCGAGAGCTTTCGCGCCTGACGAGCGAAGGATCGGGAGGTGAGCAGGATCCCGGCGGTTGCCGTGGAACCGGCGATGAACTGGCGGCGATTGAGGGGCATGATGTGCGGTGTGTGGGTGTCAGGTCAGCACGTGGGAGGACGTGAGGCAACCTAATGTTCGTCTGTTGTCGGGGCGGGCTTGGGAGCCGGTTCGCCACGGAGGAAGGCGGCGAGTTGGGGGATGCGGTCGGTGTTGATGATGTCGACGTCGCCCTCGCGGAGTTCGCTCCAGAGCCAGGGGCGGTCCGGGGCTCCCCAGAAGCGGAGGCGGCGGCCTTGTGCGTGGGTGCGGGCGACCAGGCTGCGGAGCTTGTCGCGATCCGCGGCGGAGAGGCGTCCGTCGACGGGAGCCTTGAAGTGGTTGCTCCAGGCATCGCTCACGAGCGGGACGAGGTGGATGGGCGGATTCAGGTCGAGGTCTTCAGGGCGACCGTCGATGGCGCAAAAGCGT
>JBIKWS010000742.1:0-2736 GCA_044356195.1 Cyanophyceae cyanobacterium | reverse complement strand
GGCGGCAATCCGTGTGCCTGCCGCCATTCCGCCCGGTGATTCGGTCCCACCGGAACCCGCTCGATGCTCGACGGCGATGGAAGCGTCAGCAGTTTTCGGGCGATGGAAGGTTCACTGCGAAGCCACTGCTCGGTCCAGGCCTCCGTCGAGATTGGAATCAGATCCGCCAACCCCATGATCGCCCGCCATTGCCGGCGGTGATTCCAGGCATACCACCATTGATTCGGCCAACGCCCCCACGGAGCCGCGATCTCGTGCGCAATCATCACCTGCTTGCGCCCCTCCCGCTTCAACCGCCGCCAGAGGGCAATCAGGGGCCGGTTCACGCCGCCCCGCCCGTACATGTGGGGCACATACTGCCACAGGAGCAGGGCATCCGACGGCGTCGCCGCCATCTCCAGGTTCAACTCGGCCACGTCCTCCCAGTCATGCATCGATGCCCGGATCGGAAAGGGCGCATTGGTGTAAACATCCCTCGACGAGAGGACAGCCACTGGCCGTGTCTCGGACAGATGCTTGGCCATCAACCATGTGTGGTCTGCGAGCCCACCACGCATCGGTGGCAGCAGGGGCGACAGGATCACAATCGGACGTTGCACCCGCCCAGTGTCCGGCAACCCACTACGGCTGGCAATCCTGCTCACAGATTCCCGAATCTTGCCGACCACACCCGATCCATCAACCCTCCCACAATGCTTCCCAAGTCCATGCAGGCGGTTGTCTACCGCGGCATCAACGACCTTCGCCTCGAGACGGTCGACGTCCCCCGCATCCGGGCGGGGGAGATCCTCGTCCGGGTTGCCGCCTGTGGCGTCTGCCCCACCGACATCAAGAAGATCCAGCAGGGAACCGTGCCCCCACCCCGCATCTTCGGACACGAAACCAGCGGGACCATCGTCCAGGTCGGAGCCACGGCCCGGGGCTTCCGCATTGGCGACCGTGTCGCCCTCCACCATCACGTGCCCTGCATGGATTGCCACTTCTGCCGGCACCGCGCCTTCGCCCAGTGCGAAACCTACAAGCGCACCGGCGTCACCGCCGGCTTCGAACCCGCCGGAGGCGGCTACGCCGAATACGTCCGCGTCCTGCCCTTCTGTCTCCCCGGCGTGGTGAAGATCCCACGCGCGAACGCCTTCCTCGAAGGTGCCCTCCTCGAACCCGTCAACACGGTCCTCAAGGGCATCCGCCAACTCCCGCTCCTGCCCAAGGACATCGTCCTCGTTGCCGGACAAGGCCCCATCGGACTCCTCTTCACCCGCCTTCTTTCCCTCCAGGGCATCCGCGTCATCGCCACCGATCTCCTCCCCGCCCGTCTGAAGCTCGCCCGCCAATGGGGTGCCTGGAAGACCCTCGACGCTGCCCGCCCAGATCTCGTCGACGAACTCCGGCGGCTCTCCTCCAAACGCGGCATCGACGCCGCCGTCATCGCAGTCCCCTCCGACGCAGCCGTGATACAGGCACAGTCCGCCCTCCGCGGCGGCGGTTCCACGCTCCTCTTTGCCCACACCGTGCGTGGCAAGACCGCGCCGATCGACCTCGGTGTCGTCTGCGTCGACGAGAAGACCCTCACCGGAAGTTATTCCTCGGATTTCACCCTCCAACGCGAAGTCGCCCGGCGGGTCTTCCAACGCCAGTTGGATGTCCGCCCGCTCGTCACCCACCGCTTTCCATTGGCGGAAACGGCCGCCGCCATCGCCCTCGCTTCGAAACCCACTCCCGACTCCCTGAAGATCCTGGTCGAGCAAGGGCCTGCCTCAGGTACACCACCCACCCGAATGAGGATGGATCAGAACGGGAGTGGCCCTACCATGACGCCCGCAACATGAACACAGCCACCCCCACAACCCAGGCCCGCGCCTACGCCGCCCAGAGCGCTTCTTCCCCGCTTGCCCCTGCCTCGATATCCCGCCGCGCCCCGACCGACCGCGACGTCCAGATCGAGATCCTGTTCTGTGGCGTCTGCCATTCCGACGTCCATCAGGTCCGCAACGAATGGAGCGCCATCCCGACCGTGTATCCCATCGTCCCCGGCCACGAGATCGTCGGCCGCGTCACACAGGTCGGTAGCGCCGTCACGAAGTACCAGACCGGCGACCTCGTTGGCGTCGGCTGCCTCGTCGATTCCGATCACACGTGTCCAAAGTGCCGGGTGAACCTTGAACAGCTCTGTCCCAACTCGGTCTTCACCTATAACTCTCCCGACAAGCACGGAACCGCGCCGGTCACCTATGGCGGCTACTCCAGCAGCATCGTCGGTGCTCCGGAAAAACCCATGCCCGTCGCCGCGTTCGCCTTGATCTTCGGCCGACGCAACCTCGCCGGCTCCCTCATCGGCGGCATCGCCGAGACCCAGGAGATGCTCGACTTCTGCGGCGAGCACAACATCACCTCCGACGTCGAGGTCATCCCCATCCAGAAGGTGAACGAAGCCTACGAACGCCTCGTCCGATCCGACGTGAAGTACCGCTTCTGCATCGACATGGCCTCGCTGAAGGGCTGACACGCCTCGCCCTCCTTGAAGGCCGCGTGCCCCCACGCGGCGAACCGATGTCCATCGCCGGGTGTGGGCACCCGGCCTAAAGAGGAATTCCAGGTTTTCAGTTTCAAGCCCGCCACGGCTTCAAACTCCTCCCACAGCACTGCCCCCGCGTGCAACGGGGTGGCGACGTCCTCGTCGCCGTTCCAAAGCCATTCCCAAGGCGATGAGGACATCGCCACCCCGAAACCTTTCCAAAA
>JBIKWS010000082.1:0-9803 GCA_044356195.1 Cyanophyceae cyanobacterium | reverse complement strand
TCGACGCCGCGCTGCGCGAGGAGGTTCCAGGTCTCCTGCCCGTCATCGGTCAACGCATCCCCCGGCTGGATGACGATTCCCGCATGCTGCCGCTTCCACGCTTCCCGCACCGTGCATTTGGTCCCCGAGCAGGAGCAACCCATGTCGGAGTCGTCGATGGGCAGCACCGATTCCCGGGTCGGATCCGGCCAGCACCACCGCGTTCCCCAGCGTTCCGCCGTCGCCAGCGGAATCGGTGTCGCGGCGAACGGCGCCTTCCGGGCCATCTCGCGCGCCGGTGTCCCGTCGTAGAATCCCGTCACACTGCTGGGAGCGTGGATGACCAGCATCCCGCGCGAGCGCGCCTCCGCCAGGAAGCCGTTCATCGGTTCCACCAACTCCCCCACCCGCGCCGATGCCGACTGGCACCAGTGGTCATCCCACATGTCGCACACGATCACCGCCGTCCGACGCGGGTCCCACTGCGCCGTGCGGGTCACCGTCTTCCAGTTCCCTGCCCCGTCCCGTTCCTGTCGGCGCAACTGCAGGTCCGTCCCGCCGCCCCCTCCCGACCGCGGCACGGCGAGGCAACCGGTCAGCGGGACGAGCATCCAGAGCAACCACCATCGGGAAATCATGCGCGCAGCGTAACGAACCGTCGCCCCGGCGAAACGCCAAACTCAGGTCAGTCCCAGAACGGGGCGCATCTGGACACTGCCCCGTATGGAACGGGGTGGCGACGTCCTCGTCGCCGTTCCAAAGCCTTTCGCAGGGCGATGAGGACATCGCCACCCCGTTCCCATTCTCACACGGGGGCAGTATCAAGATGCGCCCCCCCCCAGAACGCAGGTGCCGCTTGTTGCGGGCCCCCATTCCAGAACGGTGGAACGCGTGCACGGTTCCTTTCGAACCATGTCCGGGGTCCGGCCACGCGGCGTCTCCCTCCTCAGCGTCGGTTTACTGACAGAAAAAAGACTACAGATGGCGGGCTCCCTATCCTAGAAACAGGGCCTCCGGGAACAGGCTCTCGAGGACGATCCCGAGCAGCGAACGCCAATGCACTTGGAGTGCCGCCGAATCGGTTCGATTGGAATGCAAGCCATGCCACCCACATCAAGGATCCAAATGAACGGGCGTGCGGCACTCGAAGCCTGGTTGAAGGAAAAGGGCCTGAGGTATGAACGATTCGAAAGGATCAGCACGCGAGCGGATGTCTCCGGCCGCCTCGCACTGAAAGTCGTGCTCGACGATGGTGCGCAGATCAAAGCCCGATGGTTGGCGGATGAAGATCAGGCGACCGCGTGGCATGCCCTTCGAATGCAGATCGGAAGCATGGCGGCCTTCTCGGATTGCCTGCATCGCGAGGGCCGGATGGTCGTGGAGGAATGGGTGAAAGGGGAAACACTCCCGATGATGAACCCGACGGAGGACATCCTGAAGCGAGCCGCCGAGACCTTGGCCGAGATCCACTGCCTCGAGATCGGTCCGCGGGAGACTCTTTCCACCCGTGCGGAACTCCAGCGGGCAGACAGCCGGATTCACAGTCTGGTCCTCCACGGGTCCATTCCTCCCTCGGCGGCGAACGCGCTTCGGGAAGCCTTGCAAGCGAACCCGCCCGCAGAGACCAAGCAGGGCTTGGCTCATGCCGATTTCTGCGGTGAGAACCTTGTCCGGCACCCTTCGCGAGGCATCGTCAGCATCGACCATGAGTGGATGCGCGTGGGTTCCCTGGAGTTCGATCTGGGCCGGGCCCTTTGCCGTTGGGGTTTGATGGGCCCTGCTGCAAGTGCCTTTGTCGCGGCCTACAATGATGCGGGTGGCCCAGCCTCCTCCGAGGCCTTGCCTTGGTGGCTGCTGGCGAACGATATTCTCGCCTCCGAAGTGAGGGTACGACACGGGTGGGCCGACGCTCCGACCACGGTCAGCCGACTCTTGTCCAGGATCGAGCGTTCCTCTGCACATGATGACTTTTAGGAATCGGCTGAGGTGCCGAGTTCGCCTGTGGTGGAATGCGAAGCGGAGGTTTCCCGATCTGAGTGCTCGCCGCTTTCGTTGATGAATCCCCCGGCCGAATCTCGGAAGAACATCCTCTGGACAAACTCTGACGCCCTCATGCCTCCAGCGCCCATTCCATCCAAACCCTGGACTGATCTCGGTTGCCCTCCCGAAGATCTGGTCCTTGTCGTCGGTTCCGTGGTGCGCGGAGAATACGACCGACTTGAGGCATGGGTTCGTGGCAACCGGCACACGGCACAAGTCATCGAGATGCTCTGCGCGCGGCACCGTGCGGGTCCATTCCTCGCCTGGAAACTGAGGAACACACCCGTGTGGGATGCATTGCCGGAGGCCGCGCGCCAGCGCCTGAACAAATCGGCCGAACTGCAATCGTCGGCTACAGCCGACTGCCTGGAGCACCTGGATGGGTTGGCGGAAATCCTGGGTCGGCACGGTTGCGATTACCTTTTGCTCAAGGGACCTGAGCTTGGGCTTCGGTTCAGTGGTGCAGCGGACGCTCGCGGCTACCGGGATCTGGATATCCTCGTCCGGGCGACGGATCGCAGCAAAGCCTGCGCGGCTTTTGAGGCGGCTGGCTATTGGCGGTTGTCCCGCTGGCTTCTCGGGGGGGCGGTGTCTGCCCTTTTCAATCATGCCGTGGACTACCGCATGGGGACGCGTCTGCTGGATCTGCACTGGTGTGTTTCCCGCGCTCCGGGCGTCCACATCCCAACCGAGGACTTATTCCAACGGTCGCTGACGATCGATCTGGAGGGTCGCTGCCAGCGGGTGCTGAGTCCTGCGGACGAACTCACGCTCTTGTTGACCTCCACTTTCGCCGACATTCAACGCGGCTACCTGCGGCTGCAGTCGTTTGTGGACATCGCCCAGGTAGCGGCCCGGTTGCCTCCTGGAAGTTGGGATGAGTTCTTCCAGCAACAGGCATCGCACGGGACGAAGGAGATGAACCGGGCCGTGCTTGGCCTGGTTGCGTCCCTCTTTCAATGCCAGTCCATATGGCCTGGGTTGACCATGCATCTTTCCCCCATTCCCTTCGCGGAGGAATCTCTCGCCGTATTGCTTCCATCCCCCGGTGGCCGAACGGCCAAGCGCTGGGCCTTGCCCTATTTGCCCGTCAACCGTCTCTACTACGCGCTTTGGTGGGGACTCTCGCTCCCATTCCGCGTCGCAGCGAGCCACCCCCTTTTCCGCCGGTCAAAGCGTTGAGAAGATCGCGTCGACCAGGCGCTGCATCCCCTCTCGCTCCTGATAAAGTCCAGGTCCCACGGCCGCTTCAAAGCAAGGAGTCCCTGAGGTGGCTTGGCTGAGGCGCGACAGCAATTGATCCGCCGTCGGGAAAACCCCGCAGTGGTCCGGCGCTGCAAACAATTCCGAACGGATGCCAAGGGAATGCCTGGCGAATGCCGATTGAAGGACGCGCTGCCCGCTCTCGATCTCGGTGAGCCTGCGCAAACGGAAATCCGGTTCCTGCGGGTCGATCACAGGAAAGAGAATGCACCCAACATGGGCCTCGCGCGTCATGGAAGCCTCAAGCGCGCAGGCGAACTGCGACGGAGCCATCGTCCGCCGGAGCGCGAACGATTCACGAGTCAGCGGTGCCCCGGTATGATCCTGCGTCATCCCGGAGAATCGCTCCGCCAAGCCCGGGACGACACCGAGGCTCCCGGCGCGAATCGACACGATGCTGGGCAATGCGCGGGCCCGGAGCAGGCCTCCCGATCTGTGCAGCGTGAGTCGATCGTTCGCCAGGAACTCCGCACCGCGGAGACCCAAAAGGGCGGCGCAGAGCATGGTGGATTTCCCGGCCCCCTTGTCGCCCGCAACAACGACAGTGCTTCCCTCCACCACGAAGGCGGCTGCATGAAGGAAACTTCCGCCCGCAAGCCAGGCATGATCCATCGCCCGCTCTCGAATGGCCCGCATCCAGCCACCGCGGGCACGCCGTCCAGGACTTGGGGAAGGGACATCGAGAACAAGAGTGGTGTCGCCCACCTTGTGATAGACAGCATCGAAGACCCGATCGTAAGCCACGACTTCCTGCGCGGAGTCCTGCTGGCAGGGGAGCTTCTCAACACCCGAATCCAGAATGAAAGCGGTGACCTGCCCGCACGTCGTGAGACTCATCCTGCGGCCTGCTTCCACGGCGCGCGTATCGGATTGCAGAATGAACCGTGAACTCGCCCCGGCTTCTCCGAACTCGAAGGCCGGGGACAGGAACTCCCTCAACCACGCAAGGTCCGAGGCATCATCGGAGCTCACCGCAGCACTGGATCCTCCGTAAGTGGCAACCATCTCTTTCATCCTCGCGCGCAGGCCAGAACATCCCTCACGACATCAGGACGCGCAGCAATGACCCGGTCTTCCCATCCGCGTGCAATACGCAGACGGGCCCGTAGCGAATCGCCTCGATCCAGGAGCTGCTCGATGGCCGTACGCACCCTCCCAGCTGAGACCGGAGCGCGAAGACCCTCGGCCAGCGGTATGGCCAATCCCAATTCCTCGCATCTCCTTGCCAGCCCATGCTGGTCGGCGAAGAGCGGGAAGGAAATCATCGGCTTTTGCAGATACACGGCCTCATGGGTCGAGTTGAGTCCGTTGTGGGTGATGTAGATATCCGACTGAGCCAAGGTGCTCCACTGATCGAGAAACGACACCACCCGGACATTCGCAGGGAGATTCGTCGAGATGTTCAAAGGCGATCCGCCGAGAGTGATGGTGAAATCCGAGCGGGGCATGTCACCCGCAGCTGAGACAATCGACTCCATGACCCGCACGATGTCCGCTGCATAGTAGCGGTGCGCTATGGTCCCAAAGGACACATAAACCCGTGTCCTGTCCGATGGCGTGCCGTTCACATCGTCGACGGGGTTCCGGTGGCGAAGCGGATCGATGCTGCCGAAGAAGGCACAGGGCCGAAAATCGGCGATTTCGTGTTCGCGTAAAAACTCTGGAGGCTCGGGAATGATGTTGAGCGTGGGGCTGAGGGAATCCAGATAGCTGAAGGGAGATGCATTCAACATCCCGTATCGGTCGCGCAGAACCTGCACTGCCTCGAGGCATGCCGGTGAGACCTTCACCCGGGGATCTTGCCGCAAAGGCGGCAATGCGACGCGCGGGGATTGGTTGTGCCCGGCACAGATCGCAACCCGTGGCAAGCCGAGCCTCTTCGCCACAACCACCGCCACCACGGCGAATGTGCCATGCACGATGAGGGATGGATTCAACCGGGCGATTTCCTGGGCCAGCGATTCCGCGTGAATGGCAGCGAAGGTCACAAAACGGCTCGGTATGGGAATCGAGGAGTTGTCGACTGACTCAAGGGGCCGACCGCCATAGATGTCATGGAACTCCGCACCCTCGCGCCGGAAGTCATCGGAGTATCCGGCACCGGAGAAGGCATGCACCTCCGCACCCGCTGCAACCAACCCACGAGTCACCAGAAGTGCACGCTGCACATGGCCTCGATCGGGCGTGGAAAGAAGAGCAATTCGCTGCGGCATGCCTCGTTGAACGGATGGATGGTCAATCCTCCCGTTGTCCGGCGGACATTGCAAGGCCTCGAAGGCGAGGCGGCAGGCATGGGGCGACATAAAGGGGCCCACGGTTTCCCGGGGCCCCTGTGACTCATGGCGCAGTGGCCGCCATCACTGGCGCAGTCGATAGAAGCGGGTGCCACTGTTGACGAACACCTGCCCGTTCACCGCATCGGGAACGGTCGTCCACGGTCCAGTGAGCGACGGGGCGCTCTCGAGGATGCCGCTGCTGGTCCAGATGATCTTGATGCCGCCCCCGGACAGGCTGGCCGTGAGCTGCGCGACCTCGACCGCACCGATGGCTCGGGCGGCGATCCGGAAACTCTGGTTCTGGCTGATGCCGCCATTGTCGATGCCGTTGTCGGCCACCACGGTCGCCGCGAGGCGCGCCGCGTTGTTGCCCTGCGAACCACCCATCCGACGCGCACGGGTGGCACCGGGAGCGGGTTCAGCCCATTCCCACTGGTTGCCGGTCTGGTCGAAGGTGCCGTAGTAGCTCGCCGCCGCCGTGTAGGCTCCCACGTCGGTCGTACCATAGGGATCATCCGGTGTGACAGCGACGTTGTTGAAGTTGGCCGAACGCGGGCCGCCGGGCGGCAGTTCGGCAATCAGGCCATTGGGCTTCGCCGGATCGGGTTCATCCGTGCGCACGCCGTACAACCAGTAGCTGCTGCCGCCCTTGGTGGGATCGTAGTACGCGGCCTTGTACCACTCGTCCGGACGCGGCAGGAAGAACTTCGCGTTGACATCCCGCGCCGTGAACGTGGTTTCCCCGGTGAACGTGTACGCACCCGTCTCCGTATCCGAACCGGTGGTTCCGCCATTGTGCAGCCAATTGCAGAAGCGCATCGCCGAGACGGTGCTGACGAAATTGACCGGACGGTTCTCGAACCCGGCCAACACACGATACGTGTAGGCATCCGTCCCCAGTCGTTCGATCTGCATGCTCGCGTGCCACAGCAGATGCACCTGGTTTGTGGATTCAGCGACAGCATTCAGGAACGTCGCGTAGTCGCTGTTTCGGACCATGTATTTCCCCATGCGGAACACGGACGCCACCTTGCCCGCACCGGAGGCCGGGTCCGCCGGATTGCCAGGATCCGCAACCGTGACGAGGTCGAGCACCAGACGGTCGGCCTTGGCGATACGCACGCTTTGGTTGGCACTGACGCCGCCGTTGTCGATGGCATTGTCGGCGACCACCGTGGCCGCCAGACGCGCCGCGTTGTTGCCCTGCGAACCGCCCATACGACGCGTGCGGGTCGCTCCCACGGCGGGCTCCGCCCATTCCCATTGGTTGCCCGTCTGGTCAAACGTCCCGTAGTAGCTCGAAGCTGCCGTGTAGGCGCCCACGTCGGTGGTGCCAAACGGATTCTCGGCGGAGACCGCGACGTTGTTGAAGTTGGCCGAGCGCGGGCCGCCGGGGGGGAGTTCCGGGGTCAGACCGTTGGGCTTCGCGGGATCCGGTTCATCGGTTCGAACGGCATAGAGCCAGTAGCTGCTCCCGCCCTTGGTGGGGTCGTAGTAGGCGGCCTTGTACCACTCGTTCTGGTTGGGCAGGAAGTAGAGCCCATTGGGATCGCGTGCGGTGAACGTCGTCTCGCCCGTGAACGTGTAGACCCCCTTCTCGGTGTCGCTCGCGGCCGTTCCGCCGTTGTGCAGCCAGTTGGCGTAGCGCATCGCCGAAATCGCGCTGATGAAACTCACCGGGGCCTTCTCCCGTCCGAGCAGAACCGCATAGCTGTAGGAATCCGTTCCAACCCGTTCGATCTCCATGCTGGGACTCCACAGGGCGTGGGGATTGTCGATCTGGGTGGCCACTGCGTTGAGGAACGCCGCGTATTCGGACGTGGTGAGGATGTACTTGCTGATCCAGTAGGGCTGCTCCACCCGACCGAAGCCGGTCGCGGGATCCGCAGGATTGCCGGCATCACCCACCCGGACATACCGGTCCTGGAGCGAGGTGACGGCCGTGAAGCTGCGGGTGCTGTTGGCCGCCATGGCGTTGCCGGCGCCGGACGCGAGATCCCGCACTCCGCTCACTGTCAGGGTGTACATCTTCCCCGGCGTTTGCGGACTCGTCGTCAACCGCACCGTGTTCGGCGTCAGGACGCTGACTTCCGTAATCGTCAACCCGCCGTCGAACGCGTAGTTGCTGGCGTCCGTGGGTCGAACCCCCTCACTGAAGGCCACGTTGACGTAGGTGTAGGTGGGATCGCCAACCACGCTTTGGATCGTGGGCGCTGTGGTGTCCGGTGTGACAGTCAACACGGCCTCCAAACTGAGCGCGGAGACGCCGGCGAGGATCGCCTTGCATCGATAACGGGAACCGTTGTCCGCCAGGGCGAGCACCGGGGTCTTGTAGGTCGCCGTGGTGGCCCCGACGATGTCCACGCCGTTGCGCTGCCATTGGTACTGCAGGTTTTCCGCGGGCGCTCCCGTCACGGTGGCGGCCACCGGCCCCAAGACGACGGACTGGTTTTCCAAGACCGACTTGTCGGCCGGGTTCTGGGAAATCTGCACCACCGCGTTGAAGTAAGGGGCGATCGCCGCCACCTCGGCCAGCGAGAAGAATCCGTCGCTCGTCGTCAGCGGCGTCTGCGATTCAAAACGCACATAACGCCCGTTGATCGGACTCGCGAGATTGTAGGGAACGCGGCTTGGAGGACGTCCGGGATAGGTGCGTTGCCAGACGACCGATCGGCTGGCGTCGAGGATCTTGACGGTGAAATCATCGTTGCGGACGCCGCAGGCATTGAACAGCGCCTGGCATTCATCCGCCGTCAACGTCCGGAACCAGATGTCGAGGCGACCCATCGCCCGCACCGATCCGAGATCCACCTCCCACCAACCGGGATCCTCGCTCTCACCGTTGATCGTGACCGATCCGCGGGCGAAGAGGCCGTCCGTGTTGCCATCAATGGCCCGGAAGGCGTCGCCGCCCACTCCGGTCGATGACTGGGTGGCAGTCCCAACCCGAGCCCAGTTGATCTCGAAGAACGGCGTCGTGCCGGAGAAGTTGGCGGGCGTGATGACATTGCCGGCGAGGTCTTTGACGCCGCTCACCGACAGGGCATACGGCACGTTCTGAACCAACCCTTCCACGCTGAGGACCACGTTGTGGTAGGGATGCCCGTCGGTCCCATCCACCAACACCGGACCGAGCACCGCCTTGGTCACGGAAACGCCGGACCCAAACGCGTAGTTCGCCGGGTTCTGTGCGCTGGCCGGGTCCAACACCTCATTGAACTTCAACGCAGCCTCCAAGGAGGCACCCCCCGTCATCGACAGCGAAGCGATCACCGGAGGCACCGTGTCGCGATTGATTGTCACCTTCGCCCGCGTGCTGGCCACGCTGACGCCGGAGACCAGAAAACGCACGCCGTACTCCGTCCCCGCATCGGCGAGGGTCTGCACCGTCGGCGTCGTATACGTCGCGCCATCCGCACCGGGAATGTCCACGCCGTTCTTCTGCCATTGCAGCGTCAACCGGTCCTGCGGCGCTCCCGTCACCGTCGCCGCCACCGGCCCCAACGTCGCGAAACGTCCTTCGGTCACCGAGACATCCGCGGGATTCTGGGTCACGGCGATGTTCGCCCCGGTGTAGGGAGCGATCACCTGCACCTCGGCCAACGAAAACAGGCCGTCCGATGTGGTCAACGGATCCTGCGGCTCAAACCGCACGATCTGCCCGTTCACCGGCACGGGAATGTTGAAAGCCGTCGTCGCGGGAGGACGCCCGGAGTAGGTCTGCTTCCACAGGACCTGACGCCCTGCCGACAGGATCATGAGGGTGAAATCATCGTTGCGGTTGAGGCAACAGTCGGTTCGAAACCACACTTGGATCCGGCCGATGGACCGCTCCGATTGCAGGTCGACTTCCCAGAACGGATCCTCGTTGTCGAGGGCAACCCCGCCGCTGTGGGTGACCGAGCCCGTGCCGAAGTTGCCGTTGGTGTTTCCGTCGATCGCCTTGTCTGCGGTCGCGGTGTCGTTGAGGTCGCTGGACTGACTGGCGACGCCGGTGAGCGCCCAGTTCTGTTCAGTAAACTGTTGCGCTTGGAGGCACAGGCCGCCGAGGACGGCCATTGCGTAGCTGAGTGCGTGTCGTTTCATGGATTTGCTTGCTCCGAGTGGTTCAAAACCCAACCCCGCCGGGCACACGACCGGCACACGACCGGCGCGGACCGGAAAATGGCCACCAGACGCACACTGGCGCGCCTTGTGAAAACTTCGGGGTGACCCTCCCTTATTGCGCTGGCGATTGTCTGAAGT
>JBIKWS010000741.1:0-2751 GCA_044356195.1 Cyanophyceae cyanobacterium | reverse complement strand
GCCTCTACAACGTCTACGAACGCGCCACCTTCTCGAAGTTCTCCCTGATCGACGGACACCTTTACATGGTGTTCCGCACCGGCGGCAGCACTGGCGACATCGCCGTCTTCAAGTGGGCCTACAACGGCGGCGAACTCCGCTTCGTCGATGGCCGCGCTGAATCCGAGTACCGCAAGGTCGGGTTCCCGCCGGCGTTCGAGTTCAAGTGGCGCACGCCCGATCGCGAATCCTTCCGCTACGGCGATCACCCGCACATCTCCATCGAGGACCGCGTCTTCGTCGAGTGCATCGGCGGCGACCTGACCATCAAGGTCGAGGACAACACCGCCATCGGCGAGGGCGTCTACTCCGAACCCGTCGACGACCGATTCCAGAAGGTCGACGACGCCGAGATTGCCTACGCGATCCTCGGGCACCTCATCGTGCTGAAGATCCGGCCGTACAAGGAACCGGCGGCACGCTTCTTCATCTTCAACGAGAAGCTTCAGTCCGCCGTCCGCGTGGATTCGCTGGGGCAATCCTGCGCGCTGTTGCCCGAGGACCACGGCCTGATCTTCCCCGACGGATACTACCTCTCGACGGGCGAGCTGAAGACCTTCGAGGCCCGCGATCTTCCGATGACCCTCGAGCGCGTCATCCACGCCCCGAGCGGGGAGGATTCGCTCTACGTCTTCTTCAAGCCCGAGACCGGCCAATACGCGCTGCTCCCCTATCGCCTGATCGAGCAGAAGGTCGAGGAACGCATCGGTTGCCACGGCTTCTCGATCTTCCCGAATGGCCACCTCGTGCTCGTCCGCGCCGAGGATTCGCCGCAGAAGCACCACATGATCCAGCTGCGGCAGACGCCGTTTTACCAGCTGGGACACGAACCCGCGGGCCAACGCGACGCCTTCCTCTACCAGGTCGGCAACAAGGACGTCGTGCGCTGCCTCGCCGAAGTCACCGAGGTGCTGTCGCTCGCGCGGCGTGAACATCCCTACGCCGAGCTCTACACAGACCTCGTGCGACGCTGCGGCGCGATGCTCGACGCCTACCCGTGGCTGGGTTCGGCGGATGGCTTCCAGCTGGATGCCGCCCTGCGCAACGTGCGCGAAGCCGCGGACAAGGCCGTCGACGAATTCGCCAAGGTGCGTCGGCTCCAGCAGGAGGCCGTCCAGCGCGTCGCGGCCATCCGTCGGAAGTGCGAGGACCAGTTCCAGGCCGTGCGCCGTGCCGGCTTCCGCGTCCTCGCAGACTTCGTCACGAACCTCGCCGCGTTGCGGCATCTGCGCGGCGAGTTGATCACCCTGCGCGAGGTCCGCTACGTCGACGTTCCGCAGATCGAAGCCCTCGAGAAAAACGTCGCCGTCCAGGTCGCGGAACTTTCCGCGGCCTGCGTGAAGTTCCTGCTCAAGCCCGAGTCGCTCGACCCCTACCGCAAGCAGGCCACGGAACAGCTGGGTGCTGTCGATCGCGTGGCGAAGGTCGCGGAGGGCAAGAAGGTCGAGAAGGCGGTCTCGGAGGCGGGCACCGAGCTCGAGATGCTCATCGAGATCGTCAACAACCTGAAGATCGACGACGCGACCGAAACCACGCGGATCATCGACTCGATCACGGGCGTCTACTCGACGCTCAACCAGGTCAAGGCCGCGCTGAAGAAGCGCCTGCAGGCGTTGGTTGCCGCCGAGGGGGCCGCGCAGTTCAACGCGCAGCTCAAGCTCCTCGGTCAATCCGCCGCCAGCTACCTCGACCTGTGCGACACGCCGGCGCGGTGCGACGAGTACCTCAACCGCCTCACGGTCCAGCTGGAGGAACTCGAAGGCGCCTTCGCCGGATTCGAGGAATACACCGTCCAGCTGACCGAGCGTCGCACCGAACTCTACGAGGCCTTCGAGCAGCGCAAGATCGCACTCGTCGAACAGCGCAACCGCCGCGCACAGGCACTGATGTCCGCCGCCGAGCGGATCCTCAAGGTCATCCAGAACCGGCTCGCCGGGTTCAAGTCCCTCGACGACATCAACACCTACGTCGCCTCGGACCAGATGCCGTCGAAGGTCCGGGAGACCATCGCCCAGTTGCTCGAACTGGGAGACTCGGTCAAGGCCGACGACCTCCAGGGACGTCTCAAGACCGTCCAGCAGGATGCGGTACGGCAGCTCAAGGACCGGCAGGACCTGTTCGTCGACGGCACCGCCGTCATCCAGCTCGGGAAGCACCGTTTCAACGTCAACACCCAGCCGCTCGACCTGACCGTCGTGGTGCGGGATGACGCCCCGTTCTTCCACCTCACCAGCACGCAGTACTTCGATCCGATCACCGACGAAGCTTATCTCGCCACCCGTCCTGTCTGGGCACAGGAAGTGGTCGCTGAAAGCACGGAGGTTTACCGCGGCGAATACCTCGCGTGGCAACTGATGCGCCATGCCGGATCGGGAAACGGCCCCAACCTCGATCAGGTGCTGGCCCTAACCGAGGACGCCCGACTGGCCTGGGTGCAGGAGTTCATGGGTGGCCGCTATCAGGAAGGCTATGCCAAGGGCATCCACGACGTGGATGGCGCACGTATCTTCCACGTCCTCGCCTCCACCCATGTCGCCCTCCAGCGCGCACGGTACCATCCGATAGCCCGCGCTCTGGGCGCGGTGTTCTGGTGCCGGTTCTGCGCCCCCGAGGTCCGCACGCTCTGGTCCGCGAAGCTCACCGGGTTCGGTCAGCGCAATCGCCTGTTCCCCGGCGACCCTGCGCAGGCCGGATACATCCGCACACTCGCAA
>JBIKWS010000740.1:0-2753 GCA_044356195.1 Cyanophyceae cyanobacterium | reverse complement strand
CCGTTCTTTGAACTGGACCCGACTCGCGCACGGCATCGCCCTCGCCGGAGTCCAGCACGTGCATCCGGAATCCGACGGGCCCGCCATGGGTTGTCTTCCGGACAGTTTCGATCTCCGGGCCCAGTCGCGGAATCCCGTTCCCATCAATCCCGGCACCCTGTTGCCCCTCGCCGCCATCGCTTACGGCGAACGTTCCCTCCACGGCTTCGCCGCCGCCCACACTCCGCGCGTCTGGATCTCAGCCGCCGGACCCGCACAAACGATCCTCGCCGAGCCCTCACGCGTCCGGTTCCGCATCCAACTCCCACGCGACGAAACCTCGCACGTGATCGTGGGCAGCACGCGTGCCCCGTCCACCCTTCTCTGGAAGGGCCAGCCCATCGAACGCGAAGCAGATCCCGAAGCTCCGGCCTCACGTACGGTCCTCCGTCTCAGCGGCGACGGCGAACTGGAGCTCCGCTTCCCCTGAGCCAAGGAGCCCACGGCCGCCCCCCGGAAAATGCCTCGCCTCCGCACTGGGCTCGGATTCTACTGACCCTCATGAGACTCCGGTTCACGCCCGCGCAGGCCCGCCCCCGTGCCTTCACCCTCATCGAGCTTCTGGTGGTCATCGCCATCATCGCGATCCTCGCGGGGATGCTCCTCCCCGCGCTGGCGAAGGCGAAGGTCCGGGCCCAGGGAACCAAATGCCTCTCCAACCAGAAGCAGCTCCAACTCGCGTTTGAACTCTACGCCGGTGATTTCCAGGGCAAGTACATGCCCAACACCTACGGAGGCGACGGATGGGTCCGGGGCAGCATCGACAACAACGGGGCCAACGCGTCCAACTGGGATCCCCAGACCCTGCTGAACAAACAGTTCGCCGTGCTCGGCCCCTATACCACCACCCCCGGCATCTACCAATGCCCCGGCGACTGGACCACTGTCGTGCGGCCCGGCGTGGGACGCGTCCGCCGCATCCGCAGCGTTGCTGCCAGTCAGGCCGTGGGCAGTTGGCCTGACGGCGGTCCGACCATGGGGCATTGGCTCGACTCGCGGCAGGAAGGCAGCTTCCCCAACAACCGGGGCGGTCGCTGGATGGTGTTCGGCAAGGATGGCGACGCCCCGCGTCCCTCACAGATCTGGGTGTTCATCGACGAACACCCGGCCAGCATCAACGACGGCGGATTCGGACACCGGATTCCCGACAGCCTCGCCCAGACCTCGGCCCGCGGATGGGTGGATTTCCCCGCAGCGTTCCACGGAGGCTCCGGTGCCATGTCGTTCCTCGATGGTCACGCCGAGCTCCGCAAATGGCTGGAGAAACCCCGCGCCGGACGCGCCGGCCTCGATGGCAAGGTCACCGATTACTCCCGGCTCGACGACGGCAGGTTCGCCAACAACCGGGATATCTGGTG
The DNA here is from genome assembly GCA_044356195.1 of Cyanophyceae cyanobacterium. Lineage (GTDB taxonomy): Bacteria > Verrucomicrobiota > Verrucomicrobiia > Limisphaerales > UBA9464 > UBA6176. The sequence goes on along the minus strand of JBIKWS010000740.1, from coordinate 1,356 downwards.
GCTGGCGTCGCGCACCTCCACCGCGAAGAACGGGCAGGATCCGTTCTAGGGGTCCGCCGTTTCAGGGTCCGCAGGCAAGTCGCAAGGCTGTCACTGGCGACCGGGGGTTTTCCCACCTTCGCCGGTAACCTTTGAAGGCCTTTTGGCGTTGCACTGCGTACCATGAAACAACATCAGCAGTTCATTTCCCGGTGCTCCCTGGCACCTTCGTCGGTCCAGTCGGCGGAAACCTTCTGATCCAACGGCAATGCCCACCGTCAATCGCGCATCCCAACGCCGTCTGGTGGCGTTGGGCCTTCTTCTCGCCCTCATCGGATTCGGGATCTGGATCCTAAGTCCGGTGGGCAAACCTTCGGAAGGAGGTCCAGATCCCTCCACTCCTGCCGGAAGTGTCCAAGCCGAGCCCGGTGGGATGGCGCGCCCATCGGCAACCTCACGACCGCGGAATCCATCGATCCTGCGTGAAGCCATGCGCACCGCCCAAAGCCGCCGGGATTGGCCGACTCCCGGTGCCTATGAGATCGCGCTGGCTTCACGGGAACTGGCCTATCTTCAGGAACTCGAGCGGACCGGCACCGAACTCCAACGCACCGCCGCCCAAACGGTCTCAGGAATGCTCGAAGCGCGATCAGCGGCAAGGGCTGCATTCGCCGGACACACCTCCGGTCCCACCGACGGGACAGTCGCCGACGTCGTGGTCCAGGATGGACCCGGACTGCCACCGGCCAATCTCCTCGCACTGCCCGGCTGGAAGGAACTGGGTGAACTGGACACACCGCACCATCCCACCTTCCAACACGACGCCCGCACGGAACTCACACGCCTGAACGTTCCCTCCGACGCCCACGACTACCTGATCCGGTTTCTCCTGGAGTCGGTCGATGAGATCGAAGCGCTTACGGCATCCGCTTACCAGACGGGACCCCGCATGGCCGAGTTCCCGAAAGCGGTGACGGATCCCACACCACCGGAGGCCACCGATCCCGGAGTCCTCGCGGCCTGGCTGCTTCGGCAATCCACCCTCCGAATGCTCCATGAACTGGGCGTGCCGGTGGACACCTACTTCGAGCAGACGCTCCTCAACACCGGCATCGGCACCAACGTCCTGCCCTATCGATGGCTCGAGGCGAAATGAGGTCGCTGGGGGATTTCCCCGATCTGACCCGGGATGACATCCTCGCCTGCTATGCCTACGCAGCCGAAAGAGACCGCAGGATGTTCGGCCTGCACGCGGCATGAAGCTGCTGTTCAGTGAGATCACTGGCATTGCTCCATGAACTGGGCGTGCCGGTGGACACCCGCTTCGAGCAGGCACTCCTCGAATGGATTCGGAGCGGCGATGTCCTCATCGCCCTG
>JBIKWS010000739.1:0-2755 GCA_044356195.1 Cyanophyceae cyanobacterium | reverse complement strand
CGGGCACCATTGAGCCCATCGGCACGGTCCGGGTGGTGGCCAACAATACCTTCCGTGTTCCGGTGCATGCCTCGCGACAGGACGAGTTCATGGCGCTGACCGTAGAGAGCGGACCGGCCTGGATCGCCGTCAACGGATTGGGCGTGATCGGTACGCCCCCCGCCGCCACGACCGGGAACTTCACCGTGCGGTACGCCGTCCGGGACCTCTATGACCTAAGCTCGGTGACCAACGAGTTCACGTTGCAGGTGGTCGCCTCGGGAACGCCCTCGGTGCCGCCCGCCTTGGCGATCATCAGCACCAACCAGTACACCGGCAGCGTGGTGACCTTCACCAACCGGCCGCCCTTCCTGGCCCAGTCGCCGAATGGCTCCAACAGCTTCACGATGCGGTATTACTACAAGACCGAGGCCAGCTTCGCGTGGCCCGGGATTGCCAGTCCGCCTGCGGTTGGGACGATCGTGCCCTACCTGCGGCCCATCCATCCCTCCACCGGTGTGTACGTGGGAGATCCCACGTCGGAGCTGACGCCTTCGCTGGACATCGTGTATCGCCCGTTCTGGCCCGAACGGGATCCGAAGGACGGGAGCAAGCCCGTGCCGACGCTGCCGTTCGCCGCCACGTTGACCAAGCCGGCCTTCGGCTTGCCGGGCATCCGCGACTTCAAGACGGCCCATGTGCTCTACCAACAAAGCATCGCGGCAGATCTGCGGGCCGAGGTCCCCAGCGCCGTCCTGCACGATGCCACCCGGGCGAAGTTCTCGGACATTGCTGATCTCAGGAGCTCGTTCTCTGCGTCGCAATACTTGGGACGGTTCCCGCAGGTGGGATTGGCGCCCGACAGCGTCTTCATGACGCGATATCAGGGGAAGTACTACTTCCCGAACCTGCCGCCCCATCTGGCGACGCGCGTCTATATCGATCCCAGCCGAGGGCAGGCAGGGCAATTGGTCCTCGTGGGTGAATTCAAGAACGAGACCTTCGGGGAAAGCTATCTCATGCCCAACCTCCTGCGGGGTTCCGATCTGCAGGCGGTCATGAACCTTTGCCCGGAGTCCGATAGCCTCGGGCATGCCGTCTGGACGAATCTGGTGGCGCGACTCGAAACTGCGGTGGAAACGTTCGTGGAGAACCCGGATGTTCCGGCCACCTACATCCCGGACCCGGATCAGACGGTCATGGTGGGCGTCGGGGATCTTGCGGTCATCGGGAACGCCAATATTCCAGTCGACAGCTATGCGTTGAGCGCCACTGGACCCGGATCCGGGTACGTGACCGTGATCGAAGCCAGTGGAACGGACCGGACCAAGCCCGGGGAACCTGTTTCCATGCACATCCTCCGCGTCGGTGGCGGGTTGAATCGCGGAGAGATCAAGGTCCAGTTGTCGGCCAATCCGCTCAGTGAATTGGTGACCTTCCAGTTCAGCGGGGACATGGCGGCGCGTTACGACGAGTTCGAGTACGAATGGAAGATTGCGGCGCCGGTGGATGGTTTTCCGCCCCTCGTGGACGCCACCATGTCGCGCTATCTCTCGCTCCGCACCGTGAGCACCAACATCCCGCGTGTGACCATTGGCGGTGCGGGCATCCAGGCACTCGGCGACAATTATGTGGTCATGCGGTACCGGCCGATGGACCCCAATCATCCGCTCTACAAGGAGAACCCGACCGATGCCGACTGGTCCGCGTGGACCGCTCCGGCGCTGGCGGAAGGCTGGATCAAGCGCGTGCTGGCCGGGATCAATCCTTTCAACCAACGCGTCTCCGACCTGTTCAACAATCAGGTCAACACGGACGTCAGCCTCCTGACCCAGGCGGGCAGGCGCTGGGAAGGCGACGTCGCCCTGAACCTCGATACCATCAACAATTACGGGTTGATCGAGATCTACGAGACCGTGCTCCGGCGTGGGCGCTCCATGAGCATCGAGTCGGGGTTCAATTACGGTCCGGCCAACGACGCCCTGCTGCTGGCGGCGGGCTATCTCAGCGACCTCTACATGCTGATCGGCAACGAGGCCTGGGCCGACGCGGCGAACCCGACGATCGGCATCAGCACGGCGGACAAGAACTACGGCGACGTGGCGACTTCCCTGTTCAGCTTCAAGGGTCAGGTGCCGACGCTGCTGGAGGAGGAATTGGGACTGCTGCGGGGTCGGGATGACTTCCTGTTGCCCGGCGTGGACGTGGCCCCGGTGTACAACCGGATGGTCTGGAACTACACCCGTGGCATTGACTCCGGCGAGGTCATCTACGCCCTGAATTACAACATCAAGGAGAAGCCCGACACGGACGCGGATGGGGTCGTGAATGCCGAGGATGCGGCACACATGTTCCCGCAGGGCCACGGGGATGCCTACGGGCACTACCTGACGGCGATCAAGGGCTACTACTCGCTGTTGTTGAACGCGAACTTCGACTGGGTCCCGCGCATCGAGGCGGTCAACGTCCTCGGCAAGCCGGTTTCGGTGGACTACCAGGATGAGCGCAAGTTCGCCACGGCGGCAGCGGCCTTGGCCCGGGCAGGCCGCCAGGTGTTCGACCTGACCTGGCGCAAGGATTACCAGACCGTGCGCAGCGCGGGTTGGACCCATCTGTCACCCGCCCGCGAGAACACCCAGCGGAGCTACGTCGACACCTCGACCGGGATGACCAACCACCCGGTACGGACCTGGGGTGCGGACCATTGGGCAAGTCGCGTTTCGCAGGGCACCTATGTCAACTGGGTGGTGGGCAATGCCATCCTGCCGGCCGTGGA
>JBIKWS010000738.1:0-2757 GCA_044356195.1 Cyanophyceae cyanobacterium | reverse complement strand
AAAGTAGGGCCGAAAGGCTTCCAACGTATCCGTGGAAGAGGCGTTGTCGACTGAGCCGGCGAAGACTTCCCCGATGAGCCCGGTGTCGTCGTCCTCGAGGGTGACCACGCTCTGGCTGCGCCCTTCCAACCGGGAGGCGCCGAATGCCGCCAGCAGTTCCACCTGCAGGGTCCGACTGTCGTTGGGCTCTGTATTCTGGGCGCTCAGGGCAATCGTGATGAAGCCCACCCGCTCGCCGGCCGGAATCCGGAGAACCCCATCCTGTGCGACAAAATCCGTGCCGGCCCGGGCGCTCACGGCACTGATGCGATACGTCACCTCGACGGGTGCGGTATCCGGTCCGGTGCGCGCCACGGCCAAGGAGACTTCGGGCGAAGCTTCGGCAACGAGCCGGGTGCCAAAAGCAAATCTAACCCCTGCCGACTCCGGGAGCGCGGACGGTTCAATCCGGCGCACGGAAGTCCACGTCGCACCACTGGCCAAGATGGTGCCGGCCGGTTCCACGGCGAAACTGTTCACCCCGGTCGCGAGCACCGAAAGCTGCTCTCCGGTCTCATCAAACTCCTCCAGGCCGCCGCTGCTGCGGAGGGCGACGATGTGGTCGTTGAGCAGCACCGCCGCGGCGATGAAGTCCGTGCCGGTGTTTGTCGGAGCAAACGAGCGGTCGAGCGAGCCGTCCGCCAGCAGGCGGGCCCAGCCGGCAAGGATATTGGTTTGGAACTGATCGATGGTTCCAAACCGAGTGAAGTCACCGGCAACCAGCACGCGTCCTCGGCGATCAGGAACCAGTATTTTGACCGAGCCACCGCGATTTCCCCCGTTGTGAAATCCAGCCCCCGTCTTGAACGAGTGGTCAAAGGAGCCGTCGGCCAGCAGGCGGGCAATCCGGCCCTGATTCGTAGCCGATGATGAGTTCTGAAACGTCCCTCCGAACACAACCCGTCCATCCCAAAACTGGGCCACCACGATGGCCGACGCCCCCACTGGATCCCGGGCGAAATTCGCGGTGAACTCCGGATCGCGGGCCCCGTCGGGCAACAATCGGATGATTGGCCGGGCGGGGCTACGAACCTCCGCAGCCCCATTCCGAGTTCCTGTGTTGAACGTCCCAGGCACAAGGATCCTCCCCTCCGCATCAGCCAGCACATTGTCCTGGAGACCTGCCGCCGGGTCCGAAAAGGCAAAGCTGGCATCATCGGCGCCTTCAGCGTGTAGCCGTCGCAAACGATTCGACTTACCTGAGGCGCTGGGGAAGCCCCCGCGGATCACCGCTTTGCCGTCGGGTTGGACGGCGATCTGCGTCACCGTAGAGGATTCCACATACGCCGCCGGTACAAAATTCGTGTCCAGCGACAGGTCGGGCAGCAGTCGGGCCAGGCGGGGGCGGCGCAGGCCATTTACGGACTCGAAGTCACCCGCCACGAGCACGCGCCCGTCGGGTAGGGACGTCACAGTTCGCACTGCCCCGTCGAAGCCTAGTCCCGGTCCACCCTCGGTGTCGTTGTCCTCAAGGAGGATGGTGAGCGTTGAGTTGGTGCCGGGTACCACGTTGCCATCACCGCCGGGGAGCAGGGTGATCGTCAACGTCTTGGTTCCATCCACCGAGGGGTCGTCGAGGATGCGCAGGCTAACCGATCCAATCGCCTCTCCGCGCCCAACCGAACCGGAGACTGCACGGAAATCCACGTTGGCCACGGCAGTTCCGCCATACGTGAGCGCCAAGGAAATGGGGTTGGTCCCGCCGGTTCGCAGGATCGGAAGCGTCAAGGCACCCTGGAGTTCGGTCACCGTCATGGCCGTGGATGCAAATTGGACCGCGTTCAATTCAAACGTTCGGATGGTGCTCACCGCGGCATACGTGCCGTCTCCTGCCTGCCTGGCCACCAGCACGATGGTCCCCACATTGGTGGCCGTCACGGTGCCGCCCGCGATCACCGCCGGGCCGCTCTGCACCCTGAAGCTTACCGGCAACCCGCTGCTCGCCGTGGCCGCCAGGGGATAGGGCTGGTTCAGTTGTAGCACGGCATTGGTGGCGGGTGTGGTCCAGGCAATCGTTTGCGGCACCATTGTGACCGCCAGGGTCCGGTCCACCGCGGCCGGCAGGAACTGCGCGTCGCCAGCCTGCTCCGCGCGCACCACCACCGTGCCCACGTTGGTCGCGGTCACGTTGCCTGCTTGAAGGACCGCCGGGCCGCTGAGCACGCGGTAGGTTATCGGCGCTCCGCCGCCGGATGCAGCCCGCAAGGCATAGGGCTGGCCGTAGGGGATCATCCCGTCGGCCGCGGGTGTCGACCAGACCAGCAGCGGATCAATCCGGGGCGGCGTCACCGCTGTTCTTGGCAACCCATCCGCTTGCAGCACGAACTCATCCACCTCCAGGAGCGCGCCCGCCGCAAAATGACCTGCGAGCCCCGCGAATCCAGAATGGGCAGGCGAGGCGTTTCCAATGACAGGATCTCCGATGACCGTTGGCCAATAGTCCCACTCCATCCAAGTGCCGGGCTCGGGCGTCGTCCCGTCAGCGGCCCAGAACTTGGCTCGGGCGTCGGCTTGATAGGTCTGCAGCTGAAACTTCAGGCGCATCCAGTACCATTCGCTGCGGCTCCAACGGACGGGCTGGCTGGCACTCCACGCCTGTTGATCCAACAGGAACTGCGCATCCACTCCCTGACTCTGACTCGCAACGCTCCCGTTCCGCAGGTTGAAGGAAAGGCCCGCATAGTCGGAACGCGACCGGAGATAGGCGGCCCCCACCAC
>JBIKWS010000737.1:0-2760 GCA_044356195.1 Cyanophyceae cyanobacterium | reverse complement strand
CTGGATCCCACCCTATTGGATGGGGGTGGTTGTGGCGTGTGGTGGCTTTTGGGTCGTGGAGCGCGTGGCTGTGTCCCTGAATTGGTTGAGTCGCGAGGGCCAGGGTCGGCGCCCCCTCTGGCTTCAGATGTTGGCCTTGGCGATCCTGCTGGGACTTCTCTGGAACACCTTCCGGACTGCCCCGAGGCTCGGGATGCTGACGGAGGCGGTTCCGGCGTGGGAAATCCTGACGGGGCGGGAACGACTCCTGCCGCCCATCGGACTCCCCGTACCGGCGGCAATCGTCCCCTCCAACGTTGTCTATGTGCTGAGTCTGGTGGAATCCTTCCTGGCTTCGTGGGGTCCCGGGGATGCGGATCACCTGACGTCCGCGTTGTTCTGGCAGATGGGGGGTTCGCCGGAGACCTTGCTGCCCTCCTGGATACGGCAGTGTCTCACGACGCTCTTGGTGTGTGGATTGGCGTTGTCGCTTTGGCGGATTTCGGAGCGGCGCAATTTAGGGCGGTTCGGAAGGTTGGTGATGGCTCTGGTGGGCGTGGCAGGTGCCTTGATCCTGCTCGCCCTGGGGTCCAGAAGCTCCGTGGAGTCGCCGAGCTTCCATGGACGACACCTGTTGGGCATCTACGTCCTGCTGATTCCCATGATGTTTCTGGGATGGAAGGGGCTGATGGTGCGGTGGGAGAGGACGTCTCCGAGGAAACTGGCCTTCGTCCTGGTCGTGCCGATGCTTGTCTTCCAGACCGCGGCCATCGTTACGACGATCCACCGGTACTTCGGATGAAAAAGGCCCGGTGTCCTCGCGGGAACACCGGGCTTCGATGAAGGAAGGGGAGGGGTTTGACCTGAACTGTTCCCTTCCGGTTGGAGTCGTGACCGCCAATCGCTGCTTCAGGTCTTCCACCCGTGGGGAGCGGCGCGTTCCTGATCATTCGCGACCGCGGCCATGGCGTCCACCGGCGCCCGGTCCACGCCCTTCGGGGCGGGCGATCTTGCCGGCTTCCATGTCGGCGTGGAGCGCGGCGCGTTCAGTCTCGTCGAGCTTGCCGTCCTGGTTGGTGTCGTACTTGGCGACGACCTCGGGAGGCGGACCCTGGCGGCGGGGGCCGTTGCCCGGGCCGCGGCCTTCGGGGCGGGCGATCTTGCCGGCTTCCATGTCGGCACGAAGCGCTGCGCGTTCGGTCTCGTCGAGCTTGCCGTCCTGGTTGGTGTCGTACTTGGCGACGACTTCGGGAGGCGGACCCTGACGGCGGGGGCCATTGCCCGGGCCATGGCCTTCGGGGCGGGCGACCTTGCCGGCCTCGATGTCGGCGTGGAGTGCGGCGCGTTCGGTCTCGTCGAGCTTGCCGTCCTGGTTGACGTCGTACTTGGCAACGAGTTCGGCGGGCGGGCCCTGCCGGCGCATGCCCTGGCCACGGGGGCCGCGGGGGCCGCCATGGCCACCGGTGTTGGTGGTGTCCTCGGCGAGGACCGAGGTGGAGAGGGCGGCAGCGAAGGTGGCCGCGGTGCAGAGGATCTGGAGTGTCTTCATAGGATCGGAGTTTTTGATGTGACGCTTGTTTCTCTCTCGGCCGGTCGTCTTCGTGGCGGTCGGTCGATCTGGAGCGACGCTAGCCGAGTTCTGGCGGGGTTCGACGGGGATGGGTTCGAAGCGGGGATTGGTGATGCGAAGGGGGGATTTGGAGGGGTGAATCCGGGATCCGACGAAAGGCGGAGGTCGGGCTGGGGTGCGAAGGTTGATTCGAGGGGGAGGCGCGTCATGATCGCGGGCGCGTATGGAATCCTTGCAATCACAAGCTGCGGGCGACGTACCTCGAGAACCTGCGCTTTCATCCGGTGTCGCAGGGCATGCCGTTCCTCGCGGAAAAGGATTTCGCGTGGAGCGGGAAACGCGTCCAGAAGGGGGATCTGGTGGTGTTGTCCCAGGTGCCCATGCTGTTCTCGGAAACGCCGTTCCGGGAGCCGGACCGGTTTGATCCAAGCCGATGTCTTCCCCCGAGGAATGAGCACGCCCGCGGCGACGCGTTTCATCCGTTCGGGATCGCGCACCGGACGTGTGCGGCGATGGGGTTGGTGGAGACGATGTCGCTGACGGCGGTGGCAACGCTGTTGCATGAACTTCGGATGGAGGTCGCGCCGAAGGGCTACCGGCTGAAGATCCGGGTGGAACCGTTGCCTGGGCCGGATGCAAAGTTTGGGGTGCGGGTGGCCGCGCGCCGGGAAGCGGGAGACCGTGCGGTGACGCCACGGCCAGCGGGTGAGGATCGGGTGCTCGCACAGTTTCCGGGAGCGGAGGATCCGGAGGTGCAACGGTTGCTCGGATGCGCGACCCGCGTGGTGGTCGGGCCGCGGGAGGTCATCGTGCGCGAGGGCGACGCGGCCGATGCCCTGTTCATCGTGTTGCGGGGGGAGGCGCACGTTTCGCGCGAGACGGGCAAGGCCGAGGATTCGCAATTCCTCGCACGGTTGGGTGAGGGGCAGTTCTTCGGGGAGATCGGGTTGCTCCAGAACGCGCCTCGCAATGCGACGGTCCGTTCAGGGCCGCACGGCGCCACCTTGTTGCGCGTGGACCGCAAGACGGTGGACGCGCTGCTGGCGGCGAATGACTTCGTGTTGGAGGAAATCGTGCGTTTGCTCCGGAAGCGGCTCGCGGCGGATCATCTGCTGGAGGCGTTGCCGGAACTCAAGGCCGGAGGCGCGGCGCGGTGGTTGCCGGAGTTTGAGTCGCGCACGGTCCCGGCAGGCACCGTTTTCGTCCGCGAA
>JBIKWS010000081.1:0-9866 GCA_044356195.1 Cyanophyceae cyanobacterium | reverse complement strand
CCGGTCTGTCATCGCCTTGGCCCTCGGGCCAAAGAACGGCGTCCAATAGTCCACCAGGAGCGTGGACGCGCCATTCACGAGGGTGAATTTCTCGCCCGTGCGCTTCGGCGTGGGCCGTTCGGCCTCGGGATCCCCGTTCGTGGCGGCGATGGCATTCACCAGCGCGGGCACCACGACCACTCCATACATGTTCCGTGATTCACCCTGTTGCAGGAGTTTCACGGGACCCGACGGCACGGTCTTCACGTAAACCGATGCCACCTGGTTGATACTGCCGTCGCCGTTCTCATCATACCCAACCTCATCGGGCACGGCCGCGCTGGCAGCACGGTTGACCCCGTTGGTCGTGGCCACCCACCCCCCGCTTGTGACCCAACTCATCACCGAGCTGAAGTCCGGCGGATTGGAGGCATCGTTGTCCCCGATGCGATTGTCCACCAGCAGGTATATCCGGGACGGCGCGTTCAATTGGATCTCCACCTCCAGCGTGGCGTTGTCGCGGTTGTTGTTCGCGATGGCCACGTAGGGTGCCCCGACCAGATAGGGTGGAATCGCCACGTTGGTCGCCGCCACGTTCCATTCGTGGATGCGGTCCGTCATGCTCAGCGCGCGGGCGCCGAACAGCGGCACCCGGTAGCCGGAACGCAGGAGCGTCCCGCCGTTCCGGATGTCCACGGTGTTGCCTGTGAACTGGGCCGCCGGACGATCGGTGTCCCCGTTCGCTTGCGTAACGGATTGGATCGCCTGCGCCTGGAGTCCTGCCCCGGAGGACAGCGCCAGTCCGAGCCAAAGGCCCAACTGGACCCCTGTGCGTGCATGTGTGCTCTTGGATGTCTTCATGAGTTTCGCATGGTTGCTGACTAGGAAACGGACCACTGCTTCGGAAACCCTGTCACCCGACGGTGCAGGATGGGAAAGGGATGCGGGAGCCGGGACCATCGGGAACACCCCCCATACGCCCCAGCTGCGAAAAGGATTCTGGAAGAGAATGGCATCGCGATTCGGTTCAGCCCCGGTTCATTGCCCGGACCACGGCGAAACGGGTCGAACCCGACCACCGCCATCGTCCTCCAGTTCGCGAATGGAAAGCGTCGCTTCTGGAAGCTGCCCCTTCGACCTGGCTGTCAGAAGGACCACGTGCCGGCCCTTCCGCAGAAACATGGGGAGGCGCTTTGGCGACCACGTCTCGCGCCCCAGTCGCAGGTCGAACAACTCGCGCCCATCCAGATGGAACTGCAACTCCTGTCCGACCCCAGGCCCACCAAGACCAGCCGTCCACTCCACCCACGCGTCGGCATCCGCCTGGACCACGGCCACGGCGTAGGCACCCCGCTTGCCGACTTCTCGATCGGTAGGCGCGGGAAAGACCTTCCCGAATTCCAGGGCCGCCGTGTCCGGTATCCGTTGCCAGGATTTCTCCACATCCCCGAAACGCACCGCCTGGTCCCATCGCCATTGGTCGGGAAGTCTCGAGAAAATTGCTGGATCCACGGGCGAGGCTGCCGCTTCGGTGCCGACGACCATCCAGTCCTTCACGGTTCCGGTCCCGGCGTGAAGGACCTCATCCCAGACGACGATTGCACCACCCACCGAGATCTGAACCTGGACAGGGAGCGCGAAGGTCCCACGCGCACCCTTTGGAATCTGCACGGGCAGACGCAAGGTCGACACTCCGGGTGCGGAAACCGGGGCGCGCATCGGGTTCGCCTCCCAACCGCACGTCCACCGTGGCGTCACCTCGACAAGAAGTGGCTCCGGTCCGCCACGCTCCAGCGCCACATCCCATTCCCCCTCGCCTCCGGCACCGGTCTGCAGCGCCGTGTTCATCACCGCGGAAGCGGAGGTTCGCAACCGGACATCGAAGAGCACCTCGGCCAGATCCGGGTTGTGAGGCGCCGGAACGGCTCGGGTCACCGCAAGGGCCACCTCACGCCGGATCGCTTGCCAGCGTGGATCCAACCCGGCCTCGACACCCAACTGGATTGCACGCTCACGGAATGGGCGGAGGTCCACCCGCGGCCGGGACGAGATCCGTGCCAAGACCCCTTCCAACGCCTCGAACCAATACTCGGCGCGCTTTCCAGGCTCGATCCAAGCCGTTTCAATTCCCTTACCCACCAAGGGACGCCGAACTCCCTCGAGACGGTTTCTACGCAAGAGGACCCCGGCGGTCCGAGCCCCGATGTCCAATCCCTCCGGCGCATCGGTGATGCGATTGTCCTCGATCAGGATGTCCTCCGCCCGGAAGGGCAACTGGCTCCCGACAGAGATCAGGATCTTGCCGCCCCGCACTTCATTGCCCCGGAGGACCGCCGCGTTCATCAGGCACGGGGTCTCCGCACGCCCCAGCGAGTCCACGTCACCCCCGCTCAGTTCGATGGCCGCCGTCCCGGATTCGAACCGCCGCATGTCGAACCGCGGCGCAACCAATCGGTTCCCCAACATCTGCGAGAAAAACGAAGGTTCGGCAGCCTCGGGACCATCACTGGTATGCTGGAAGGCCAGGAATCGTAGGGCCGCCTCGGAACTGCCCCCCACCCTCTCAAGCTGGTTTTCTGCAAAGACGACCTCGTGGTTCAACCCATACATCTGCATGGAGTCGCCGTCTGCGATCTGGTTGCCCACCATGAGCCACTGCCGGAGACTGTGGTTGATCCCCAGCAACGACGTGGAATCCAGAGGCACCGTCCAAGGCCGGTCCACCTCGATCGAGTTGGTCCCACCCGCCCGAACCATCCGCGCCTGCCCCTTCCCGCGGCCGGCGAGCACAAACGCCAGATGTCCCTCCGGCTCAAACGGCCAGGCCCGCACGTTCCTGCCCAATTGGACGAAGGTCCCTTCCGCCGCCGCTACACCCCCATAATACACCGGGGAAGCCCCATCCGAACCCACGATCTCATAGTCCGCAGACTGCGCAAAGGCCACGGTATTGCCCCGAAAGTAGACCTGATCGTAATACGGATGCGCCTTGGTGCTCCATCCGGCCCTCGACATGTTGTCCGCACCCAGCATCTGGTTGTTTTCCCAGATCACCTTTCGCCCCCGTTGCGCCCACACCAACCCGCCCCGACCCGTTCGCAGGATGTTGTTCCGAACAAGGCTACCGTCCGACATGAACGCGAGCAGCAGCGGAAATCCTCCGGAGTAGATGTCACAATCCTCAACCCGGATATCCCGCCCACAAAGCCATAGGGCGACACCTGTCCCGGCAGCATCCAACGACTCAAAGTTCAGCTGGCGGGTGATCTCGATGGTATCACTCAACTGCCCCCATCCCGGTCGTGCCGCATACGGGCTCCAGCGGATCACCAATCTCCGAAGCACGATATCCCCCTCCTGCCACCACGGCGGCCGGTTCGCAGCCGAGTACAGGGACTTCCCCTCGACCTCCGCCATGTTTTCGATCCCGCGCTCCGCACCAACGTACCAGATCGTCAGGTCCTCAATCCCGAATTGCGCCTCACCATGCACGATACCCCGCAACCGGGCGAAGTGACGGTTGCTCCAATGCAACAGGGTCCGATCCCGCCCTGCTCCACGCACCAGAACGCGCCTCGGGATCCTCAGCGGCCGGTTGAATCGGTACTGGCCCGAAGGGAACCAGACGACTCCTCCCCCTTCGCGTCCCGCCGCATCCAGGGCCCGCTGCGCCGGGCCCGTGTCATCCTCAACCCCATCGCCTCGGGCACCGTAGTGCAACACATTGAACTCACGCTCGGGCCATGGAACCGCTCCTACCACACGCAACGCCTCCGGGCATCTCCCCCAGGCCCGCGGGCCACCGCATCCATTGTGCACCCACACCGCATAATCCCCCGGCTTGAGGTCCCGGGGAACGGATGCCCGAACTGAATAGAGGTCTGCAGCCAATACCGGGATCTCGACGGAGTCCGCACCGACCAAAAACACCCGCGTCTTGGGACTACCCGGTGGCGATCCAGCCAACGGTTCCCGAACCCCGTCCCACCCGAGTCCCAGTCCAAAAATGCGGATGTCGCCGCCGACTGTGGCTTCCAACCGTTCCGCCCCGCGCGCCCACCAAGGCTGTGGCGCATTCACCAGCACCGCCTGATGGCGGTCTCCCGACGCAACGTGAAGCGAGAACACACCCGGGGCATCGCCAGCGGGAAGGACCACCTTCAACGCACGATCCCGTGGCTGCATCGGGATCAATCGCATCCCCTCCACCCGATCTCCGTCGGCCTCATTTCCGCTCATCCCGGGCTGATCGGCAGGGTGGTCCTCCAGTCGCTGCACATGGACCTCCGCAGTCGAAAGGCCATCCCCATAGACAAGGACGGTCTGGCCCGGTTTTGCAGGCTGCGAATGCCAGATCACCAGCGGCACGCCGGTTCCAGCATTCGCGACGGATGCGAGGGCACCCCACCCCACAAGGACCAGCACCCAGGCGAACCGCCTCCACATGCCCTCAACCTCCGCCGGTCCGTTGGGGCGGATTGGCCGTGTCTGTTTGGCTCCCTGACACCCTGAATGCTTCATTTGAAAAGTCCTCCAAGGATTCCCTGTCGGAACGTCTGGTCGTTCTGGCGCGCTCGACGGCGCATTTCAGACACAATCCGGCGCCAGTGGGGGGCGAGGAAACGCGGATGACGAAGGCTCTCCTCAGCGTACTTCCGCGTCGCCGCCGCCAGGTCAAGGTCGCCCACCAGCACCTTCTCCCGACGATTGTCCGCCAACTGCAGGAACGTTCCGTCGGGAGCGACGATCTTCGAGTCACCCGCCGACCACTTTCCGTCCCCCTGCGGGCCCACTGAGTTCGCGAACACGTAGTAAACGGCGTTCTCAAATGCCCGCACCGCGATCCCATCCCGTCCCTTGCGCTTGCGACGCGAGACCGCCAACGGGTCCATGCCGGCGTTCGGGTGAAAAACGATCTGGGCACCCGCCATCACGGGCAACCGGACCAACTCGGGGTAACGACGCTCGTGGCATAGGATCGCCGTTGCGACCACCCCATCGACACGGAACAGCGACAACCCGTCGCCGGGGGTGAACCACCGGCGATCGGAGTCGGTCAACTGACACTTCGCATAGGTGTGTATCAAACGGCCCTGCCGATCAAAGACCAGCAGCGCATTGAACATCCGAAGGCCGAGGAAGACCGGGCTTCCTGCAAGGAGGTTGACCCTGTGCCGGGTCGCCACGTTCCCCAAGGCCTCGAGAGCTGTCCCGACCACCGCCGGCTTCAGACCGCCAAAGTCGCAGGCATACCCGGTCGTCGCACACTCCGGCAGCAATACAACGTCCGCGCCAGCCCGGGCAGCCTCCGCGACAGCCGCGTCGATCCTGGCCAGGTTTTCTTCCACCGTCGGGGCAAAGATCATCTGCACCGCGGCCGTTCGCAGGATGCCGGGCTGCGGCTTGCTCCGGGGGCCATGGATGGCTGGATCCGTCTTCATGCTTGCTCGAGGGAATCCCGGCCAGTTTCGGGCGCGATCCAGATAGCGAGAATTCCAAAAATATAGATCAAACCACAGGCAGCCCCAACCCGGGGATAGGATCCGCCGAAGGCAGTGAACAGGGCCCCGGCACCCATCACGCCCACCGCCGTGGCAAAGCGCCCCACGTTGTAGGCGATCCCGCTTCCAGCAGCTCGGACGTGGGTGGGAAACAATTCTGGAAGGTACAATGGCAACCACCCAAAAAAGAGCGTCGCTACAAAACCCTGCGCAAACACGACCGCAAGAAATCCCGGCCTCAACGGTGCCGTCCCCAGGAAGAGCACCATCGTGATCACCGTTGCTCCTGCGCTGATCCAGGCATAGGCCCGACGCCGTCCTAGCCAGGTGGCAACCTGTGCACCCATGAAGCTCCCCAGCACCGCGCCCGCCGCCCACCACCCCTGCGTCACCGCCTTATACCCAGCAGCAGTGGCTCCGCCCACCTTGTCGGCCCACGGAATCATCCACTTGCTGGCTGCCCAAGCCCCCACCATCGGAATCGATCCAATCAGGATGCCCACCAGCGTGATCCGGAGCAGGGGCGGCTGGAACAGGGTCCGCAGCGGACGCAGCGATGCTTCCCTCGCAGGAACCTGGGCACTGCCCACCCCGCCCACCCCAGGGTTTGCCCAACTCCGGGCCGCCAGCCACAACGGTGATTCCGGCAGTCCCAGGAGAATCCACACCCCAAGCACCGCGGGTGCCGTCGCCAACCAGAAAACCCACCTCCAGTGCTCCGGTGTGATGTGCCAGACACGTGCCACCTGCGACAGCAACAGGATGCCTCCATTCAACGCCGCTCCCATCAACCCCGCGATCACCGGACGCGATTTGTCCGGCCAGCATTCCGCAGCGAGGGCGACGGCATTCGGCCAGACCCCACCGACGCCCAACCCCACCAGAAAGCGCAGGATCAGCATCTGCTCCTGAGTCCGGACCAGCGCTCCGATCCCTGCAAAGACCGAGTAGAATAGAATGCTGATCCCCAACGCACGCGTCCGGCCTATCCGGTCCCCAAGGCTTCCCAGGAAGATGCCCCCGAAGGCCGCACCCAGCATCAGGGCGGCCGTGAACCGGGCAAACCAATCCCCTCCCGCTGTCGGGGTGTAATCGGCTCCCATCAGGCTCTTCGAAACCGACAACGAGGCGACTGGCATCAGACCGAGTTCGACGCCATCGAACAGCAGTCCCCCGATGGCGGCCGCGAGGACCGCTGACCGGGCGAGAGGGGATAGCTGCGGCGGCTTCACGGGTTTGCGGGGAGTGCGGGTTGCCGGAGGACTTCCAGCACGGCGCTGTTGTCCAGATCACCCAGGCCCGCCGCCTCGGCGCGCTCCAGAAGACGCTGATGGGTCCGGGTCAACGGAAGCTCCAACCCGATCTCCGCCGCCTCGGCGAGGATCAGGTGGACGTCCTTGAGATGCTGGGAGAGCCGGGCCTGGACCGAGTAATCCCGTTCGACCATCTTTCTCCCCTTCACATCCATGGCCCGGGAATACGCGTTGGACCCGGCCATGATCTCCAGCGCCGCGGACGGTGGGACGGCGAGGGCCTCGGCGAATGCCAACCCCTCGGCGAGTGCCAGGCGGTTGAGGCCGAGCACCAGGTTGCTGATCAACTTCATTCGCGCAGCGCTCCCGCAGGGCCCCACGTGGAACAGGTTCCTTCCCAGCACCGGCCACAAGTCAGCACAGGAGGCGAAGGCTGCCGCGTCGCCCCCGACCATCACTGTGGCTTCCCCGTCGCGCAGTTGCTGGCTCGAACCCGAGATCGGCGCGTCCAGATACTGGATCCCTTGCTCCGCGAGTCGCCTGCCAAGCGCTGCCGTCCTCCCGGGTTGGCCGGTGGTGGTGTCGATCAACACCGCGCATTGGCGGTGTCCTTCGAGAAATCCGTCGAGCATGGCCTCCACAACCTCCGTGGTATACAGGCTGACAACGACCCGACGGCATTCCGCGAGTGGGTTGTCGCTCCAGCCGGCACCTCTCTCCAGGAGCGGTCCAGCCTTCGATCGGGTCCGGTTCCAGACCACCACAGGAAATCCCTGCTCCAGCAATCGCTCGACGATTGCCGTGCCCATGAGACCCAGGCCAACGACGCCGACGGGGCCACAAGCTGCAGAGGGGGACATCACATAATCTTGCGGTGCCATCTCCGGGCCATCCATCCCAAAACTGACCGCAGGGTTTGCAAAAATGACTGCCCAGCTCAGTCGCGGCAGCGCTCGCGAAACTGGGTCGGGCTCATGCCCGTGCCCTGCTGGAACGCCCTGCTGAAGGCGGATTCACTGGAGAAGTGAAGGTGGTTCGCGACTTCCTTGACTGCCTTCCGAGGATCACTGAGGAGGTGACGCGCAAGGTCCAGCCGCGTCCGTTGCAGGTACCCGTGCAGGGATTCCCCCTGGGTCTTGCGGAAGTGATGCCTCAGCCGGGAATAGCTGATGGCGGCGATTTCGGCCAACTCGCGCGCCTGCCAATCCCTGGCAGGGTCCGCGGCAACAGCGTCCAGCACCAGGCCAACAGCCCTGGGCACGGGGGCGCGCCCTGCCGGCAGGGCTCCCCGCTCTGTCAGCAGTGCTCCCCAGAGTGAGGTCAGCAAGGAATGCACCTGCCACTCGCAGTCCAGGGGACGAGTCCGCACAAGACGCTGGATCCGCTTCAGCAGTGGCCCCAGAAAGCCGGGTGGGAGTTCGAAGACGGGATCTTCCCCCAATTCCTCAAACCAACCCTCCAGTCCTGGACCGCCAAAGCGGATACCTTCCGTCCGCAGCGGCTTTCCTCCGCGCGGCAGGTACGCCCTGGATTGCCGGAGGTCCACAAGCCAACAGGTCCGGCCGGGGCCCAGACGGTAACGCGAGGCATTGACCTCGAGATCTCCTGCCCCGGAAACAACCCGGAAGAGGAACAGGCCCGCCTTGTCCAATCCCGCGTGACGCTCCGGTTCGTCGCGCCAGACCTGTCCGATGGAGAGGACGTGCCAAAAGAGCCGGCGAGCCGGCAACGACGGATCGGCAAAGTGAAGTTGGGAAAAGGAAATGGACATGGACCGGATCAGACGTGGCGTGGAATGGCCGGATCCGGCATCACGAGGGCAACGCGGGTGCAACGGCCGCCCGCGCTGCGCGGACCTTCTCCGTTGGCACGTACGTGGCCGCGAATTCCTTCCGGTACTCCCCGAAGGTTCCGTTCGCCAGGTGCGCCCGGATCTCGGCCATCACCGTCAGGAAGAAGTGCGAGTTGTGGATGCTCACCAACCGCAACCCCAGGATCTCATTCACGTTCAGCAGATGCCGGATGTAGGCGCGGGTGTGGTTCTGACAGGCAAAGCACGGACATCCCTCCTCGATGGGCCCGAACTCCGCCTTCACCGCCCCGCCCTTGATCGCGAAGGTCCCCTTGCGCGTGAACGCCGTTCCATTGCGCGCCACGCGCGTCGGCAACACGCAATCAAACATGTCCACCCCGCGCGCCACCAACTCGACCAACTGCGCCGGCGTCCCCAGACCCATCGCATACCGGGCCTTGTCCTCCGGCAGGTGCGGCTCCGTGATTTCCACCGCCTTCATCATCTCCGGCTCCGGCTCCCCGACGCTCACCCCGCCGATCGCGTATCCATCAAATCCCATGGCCACCAGTTCCTCGGCACACTTCTGCCGAAGGTCGGGATAACTGACCCCCTGCACGATCCCGAAGTAGTGTTGCCCCACGGCCCGGGGTTGCTCGAGGCACTCCGCCGCCCATCGAATCGTCCGTTTCACTGCCCGGACGACTTCCTCCCGCGACGCGCTGTGCGGCGGACACTCGTCGAAGACCATGGCGATGTCCGATCCGAGATGGCGCTGGATCTCCATGCTTTCCTTGGGACCGAGGAAGAGGGCCTTGCCGTCGAGATGACTGCGGAACTCAACGCCGTGCTCCTTGATCTTCCGGATCTTCCCAAGGCTGAAGACCTGGAATCCGCCCGAGTCGGTCAGGATGGGCTTGTTCCAGTTCATGAACCGGTGCAGCCCACCGGCCGCCTGGATGATCTCCATCCCGGGACGGATCGCGAGGTGGTAGGTGTTGCCGAGGATGATCTGTGACCCCATCTCCAGCAGTTCGCGGTTATCCAGGGCCTTGACCGACGCCTGCGTGCCCACGGGCATGAACACCGGGGTTTCAATCACACCCCGGGTCGTCGTCAGCCGCCCCAGCCTTGCGCGGCAGGTCGGATCCTTCTTCAGCAACTCAAACATGTCGGGCGGACTGTGGACGGTTCCGTGGCGGTGCCAAGCCCGGCATCGCGCGAAGATCCCCCAAATGAGGGATAAGTTCGCCCCTGCGATTGGATGAGTGTTTGACACATCCCAAACACTTGGCAGCCTCCGTCCAGTAACCACACGTTCGGAAGCCTCCTATGTACCCG
>JBIKWS010000736.1:0-2762 GCA_044356195.1 Cyanophyceae cyanobacterium | reverse complement strand
ATGCGGCGTTGGTGCTGCATCGGATCGGGGAGTCGAATGCAGGGGCGTACCGCGTCGAGGCGGCGGTCCTGACGAGCGAACAGGCCAGCCGCGCGCTCAATGTCGAAGTGCTTCCGTGGATGCCGCGGGTGCGGATCGGGCAGCCGATGGGCCTGCCAGTGGTGTGGGGACAGAACACCTTTGGGCAGACGAATGTGCCGGAGGTGCTGCTGGATCAGCCCTCGTTGGGAATCGCGGGTGGCCTCGCGCACTCCGTACTCGTGAGCGACAAGGGCGAGGTGTACGCGTGGGGGACCAACGACCTGCTTCAGACCGCGATTCCGGAAGGTCTGCGGGGTGTGGTCCACGTGGCCAGCGGGGCGGCTCATACCCTGGCCCTGCGTGGTGACGGTACCGTGGCGGCCTGGGGCGACAATCAATTGGGGCAGACGAACGTTCCGCCCGGCCTGAGCAATGTGGTGGCCGTGACCGCCGGGTACTTCCACAGCGTTGCCTTGCGGGCCGATGGCTCGGTGGTGGTGTGGGGCGATGATTCGCAGGGGCAGTTGGAAGTTCCGGACGAGGCCACCGAGGTGGTTGCCGTGGCGGCCGGCGTGTTCCACACGGTGGCGCTGCGTGCGGACGGGCGGGTCGTGTGCTGGGGTGGGAACGATTACGGACAATGCGATGTCCCGGACCCGCTGGATCCCGTTGGGCGCATTGCCGCCGGCGGCAATCATACGGCGGTCCTCCTCACGGATGGCCGGGTGGTGAGCTGGGGGGATGATTTCTTCGGGCAGGTGACGATCCCGGATCCTGCGCCCACCGGACTTGAGATCGCGGCGGGTTACGGGTTCACGGCCGTGCTGCTCCCGGATTCCCGGGTGCGTGTGTGGGGCGAGAGGACCAACGCCGTGATGAGGTTGCCGCTGGGCCTCAGTAATGTCGTGGCTCTTTCGGCGGGATACTTCCATGCGGTGGCGCTGGTAGGAGCTCCGGATTTCGACATGGACGGGTTGGATAATCCGTTCGAGCTGACCCTCGGGACGGGTACCAACGTCTTTGATACCGACCTCGACGGGCTGGAAGACGGCGTGGAACTCAAGCTGGGAACCAGCCCGCTCCTGGCGGACTCGGACAGGGACGGACTCCCTGACCGCGTGGAACTCGAGAACGATTACGATGCGTTGGCCGCGACCGAACGCGCTGATGGGTGGATGCAGGTCGAGCCGATGTTCGAACTGGATGCGTTCGCCCGACAAAGCCGCAGGTACCAACTCCAGGTTTCCAGCAATGAGGATTCGTGGTCGGACCTGGGGGAACCGGCTGTGTACCCGCAGGGACGGACGCGGTGGCTGCGGTTTCCCCTTCCCGGCGAGAAGCATTACCGGCTGATTCCGACCGAAGGCGAGGTGGAACCCGAAACCGGTCCGTTCCCGATCCTCGGCACGGTTACCAGCTGGGGCGGGAACCAGGAGGGGCTGAACCGCGTGCCCCAGCTGCTGGCGGGCGTGCGATCGCTCTCCGTCGGCTGGAATCACACGGTGGCTTTGCTGAACGACGGAACGGTCCAGTGCTGGGGACTGAACTTTGACGGACAACTTCAGCCGCCATCCAACGCCACCCGCATCACTGCGGTGGCCGCCGGTGCCTGGCACACCCTGGCACTGCGCGACAACGGCCGCGTGATTGCCTGGGGCGGACGGGATCGTGGGTACAGCCGGGTCCCCACGATCGACGGACGTGTGAAGGCGATCGCCGTGGGCGGTGGCCACAGCCTCGTCGTGACGGAGGCTGGTCGGGTGATTGCCTGGGGCGACAACGAGTACGGCCAGGCGACGGTTCCTGCCGGGCTGGACCGGGTCGTGGCGGTCGCGGCGGGATGGCATCACTCCATCGCGTTGCGCGAAGACGGCACGGTCCAGTGCTGGGGTCGCTCGGAGTTCGGGGCAACCGCGGTTCCGGCCGGATTGTCGGGTGTCACCGCGATCGCTGCGGGGGCGGCCCATTCGTTGGTCCTGCTCGCGGACGGAAGCGTCCGGGCCTGGGGTCTAAACGAGAATGGTCAGGCCGAGGTTCCGGAAGATCTGCGCGGTGTCCGACGCATCTCCTGCGGATTTGGCCACAACGTGGCCCAGACAGCCGAAGGTCGGCTGGTGGTCTGGGGTGATGTCCGTCAGGGCCGGGGTGAAGTGCCGGAATGGGCACCGTCACCTGTCGCCTTTGCCGCCGGGGCCTACCGCACGGTCGTCCTCGTTGCCGAGACGGATGCCGACGAAGACGGATTGGAGGACGGATACGAAGAGCGTCTGGGCAGCCGGGGTGATTCTGCGGATTCGGATGGCGATGGGTTGTCGGATCGCGTGGAGATCCTCAGCGGTTTGGATCCGGCGACGCCCAGTGAAGCCCCGGATGGTCGCGTGGACATCCGGCCTGCGGTGCGTCTGACGACGTTCACCCTGGAGGGTGGCCAATATCGTGTGGAGACCTCCGAGGATCTGTTGTCGTGGCAACCCGCGTTGCCGGTGATCGACGCCGTCCGTGGGTTCTCGACCTTTGATCTGGTCGCTCCGGACGAGGGACGGTTCTACCGCGTGCGTCGGCTCGGCGACGCGGGGGATTGATGCCGGGGGGATTGCCAATTTGCCGCAGTCAGCACGCCGGAGGCGTTTCAGCCGATAGCCCCGGGTTGGCGCGGGAGCGCCTACCCGGGGTTTGCTAGACAGGAAGATCCGCGCCCCGAAGGCGGTGCGAAGCCGCCTCTCTCTGCAACCCCTTCAGGG
>JBIKWS010000735.1:0-2763 GCA_044356195.1 Cyanophyceae cyanobacterium | reverse complement strand
GCGGCAGCGATCCCGCTCCGACGGTGGTGTGCTCCAAAGGCTGAGGATCCGTGCGCCGATATCCGCGGACGCGCACGTTGAGCGCCATGCGCCGCATTCCACCCGGCGCTTCCGGACGCGTCAGCAGGATTTCCTGATCCATGCCCTCCGTCACGTCCACCGTCAGGCTCATTGCCGGCGTGGAAGCCAAGGTCAAAGGACCCAGGTACGCAAACCCGACATGAGCCATCGCCCCATCTTCCGACACCATCTGCATCGTCCATCTCCCTGAAGTCCCGCCATCAGGCTCCAACCGGAAGGTCGCCCGTCCACCATTCGCTGTCGGTGCCAGGACGTATCCCACGAAGTCTGGAATCGAAACCTTCGGATCCTGATCTCCCCTCACGATCTCCAACGTCGCGACCAGTCCCTTGGGCACCCGAATGGTTCCACCCACCGGTTCGTAGCCGACCTTCACCGCGGCAGGAGCTTTCGAGAATCCCTGCGACGGTTCCGTAGTGCGCGTCGTGGTCCGCGATAAACCGACGGTCGTGGTAACCAGTAACACGCCCACGACCGCCAGCACCGGCATGCAGGCTGACGCGAAGATCGCCATGGGCTTCCCGGTCAACCGGCCTTTTGAGGCTCGGATCCTCGCCCATGCAACCCAACCGAGGATCGTTCCAACCGCTCCAATCATCATCCCGGGAAACCCCAGCATCAGGACCGCTCGCCGCCCCGACCATCAGGCACCGCGGACACAACCCGCGCGGCGCATCCCCCGGCACCTCGACCCCGCATTGCGGACACTTCCTTCCAGCTTCAGTCATCTTCATCATGCCGGTTCCTGAGACATCCCCACCGCGGGGTTACAACCTGATTTCAGCCACCCGATTATCAACCCCGCGCCCCCGCCTTCCCCGTCCGCATCCACCAGGCCAATGCCTCGGTCCGGCTGCGGACTCCGAGCTTTACGTACAGTGCCGAGAGGTAATTCCGGATCGTCCCGTCGGCCAGTTTCAATCGCTCGGCCAACTGCTTGTTCGAATCCCCCGCCTCCAGTCCTTCCATCAATCGTTGCTCCTGCGGCGTCAGCTCCGCACGCAAGTCCGCGCCCACATCCGTTGCCGTCGGTTGTCCCACTCCCACCACCATGCGCGCCACCGTCGGATCCAGAACCACCGAACCCTGCGCGACGCGCACGATCATCTCGGCCAGGTCCATGTCCTCCGCGTCCTTGAGGAGGTATCCATCGGCCCCCGCCCTCATGGCCTCAAGGACCAGGTTCTCGTCGGCGAACGACGTCAACACGATCACCCGTTGCGCCAACTCGCCCGCACGGATCCCGCGGCAGACATCCGCCCCGGTCCGGTCCGGCAACCGCAGATCAAGCAACACCACGTCCGGTCGAAGGGCCGACGCCAACTCCAAGGCCGCTGCGCCGGTGGCCACCTCACCCACCACCTCAACGCGCGGATCTCCCGACAGCACCGTCCGGAGACCCACCCGCACGACTTGATGATCGTCCACCAACAGCACCCGCACGGGTTTGCCAGCCCGCCCCAGCTTATCCATGGATGTCTCCATTCCTCGTTTCCTCACTCTTTCGACCGTGCCGCATCATGCCCCGGATTCCCCGCAAGCGTCACCCGCACGCGCGTGCCACCGACCGGTTCGCTCCTGATCTCCAGCGTGCCACCCAACTCGGCCGCCCGCTCCCGCATTGATCGAAAGCCGACCCCGGCCGTTGGGGCTTCCGACCACCCCTTCCCATCATCGACCACCTCCAGCACCCAGCCCGCCTCCACGTCCTCACGCCGCTGGAGCCGCACGGTGATCCGTTCCGCCCCGGCATGCCGCATGGCGTTGGAGACCGCCTCCCGCGTGATCTGCACCAACTCGATCACCACGCGCGGCGACAACACATCCGTCTCGGGGCCCGCCACCAGTTCGATCTCTTCCGTCGAAATCCGGCGCAGGCGGCGCGCCCATTCATCCATCACTTCCCGGAACGTCCGAGACGGCCCGGTCTCTTCCTTGAGTTGCAGCAGGAAATCCCGCAACTCGAGGATCGATGCCTGCACCAGCCGCTGGCATTCCGCCAGCCCGGTGCCCAACTCGCGCTGGCTTGCCGCCACCTGACGACGCGCGCTCCGCAAGTGCAATCCCACCGCGTACAGGCTCTGGATCGAGCCGTCGTGCAGATCCCGCGACAGTCGCTCCCGATCCCGCTGCGCCTTCGCCAGCGCCGCATTCGCCTGCGCCAACCGATCCGCATAGGTCCGCTCCCGGACGCGTGCGTGCACCTGGAAACCGAGCGCCATCGCGGTCAACACGGTGAAGGCACCGCCCCCAACCGCCGCCACCCACGGCCATCGCGCGCGGGACTGCTTCTCGAAGGCCTCCGTCGTCCAGCAATCCACCCACAGCCGCGAACCGTAGTGGCTAACCTCCAGCGTTGTCTCCAGACGGGGCCGCTCCGGCCGTGCGCTCGCCGGCAGGATGTCCGTCGTGTCCAGCAGCAGGTCATGTCGTGCCCCGGAGGAAACCCCGGTATAGATCCGGCACCCGAGGGGAAGGTTCATCTCCTGGAAATCCTTCAGCATCCACCGCCGGAGATCGACGCTCGCGAACGCCACGCCCCGCCAATCCTCGGACCGGATCATCCCCAGCTTCTCGCCGGGCTTCAGCCGGTGCGGCTGGAACAGGCGCAGGCCATACACAGGCACATCAAACCACGCTGCCGGCGCAATCTGCTCCACCCCGGAAGAGGTCATTCCCGGA
>JBIKWS010000080.1:0-9880 GCA_044356195.1 Cyanophyceae cyanobacterium | reverse complement strand
GAAGTATAGCATTCCTGATTACAGGCTGGTCCGGTGCATTGGGGAGGGCGCTTTCGGGGAGGTCTGGCTGGCCCGCAATGTCCTCGGGGGACACCGCGCGGTGAAGATCGTCCACCGTCGACGCTCAGGGGCGCACTTTGATCGGGAATTCGACGGGATCCGGTTGTTTGCAGATGTCTGTCTCGGGAACCCCGGGCAGTTGGCTGTGCTCCACGTCGGCCGGTCCGAGGATGCCACCTATTTCTACTACGTGATGGAACTCGCGGATGATGTCGTCCGCGGGCGGGAATTGCGGGAGGAGGAATACGTCCCGCTGACCTTGGATGAGGAACGCCGTCGCCGGCGGCATACGGTGGAGGAGACCATCCGCGTCGGGATCGTGTTGGGGCAATCCCTCGCCTACCTGCACGGGAAGGATTTGGTGCACCGCGACGTCAAGCCCAGCAACGTCGTGGTGGTGTCGGGTGTGTACAAACTGGCCGATGTGGGATTGATGGAAGCCTCGGCCGCCGATCCCACCCCGATCGGCACGAAGGGGTACGTTCCGGATGAGGAGGCGGGCACGCCGGCGGTGGACATCTACGCCTTGGGCAAGGTGCTGTATGAATTGATGAACCACCGGGATCGGATGGAATTCCCCACCCTGACCCCGTTGCCGCGGAAGTCGCCCGAACAGGCCGCCTTCTCGGGCCTGAACCGGATCATCCTCCGGGCCTGTGATCCGGATCCCAAGGCGCGTTATCCCTCGATGCAGGAGATGGTCGAGGATCTGCAATTGCTGCTGATCCCGCGGGTCCAGCGGACGATCCGCTACCTGCAGAACGCGACGTTCATCAGTCTCTTCCTGGTCGCGGCGATGGCGGCATTGGCAGGGGTGGGATACTGGCAGGCCTCGCGTTTCGCCCACGAAGTTTATGGAGCCCAGCTCAATCAGGCCAACCTCGCCCTGAACGTCACCAATTTTGCCCGCGCGCGTCAGTTGCTCGACACCCAAACCAATCGCCTCATCGATCCCCGCGGATTCGAATGGTACGCCCTGCGGAAGGAGGCCGAGGGAGATCCGTGCGTGCCACTGCAACGCGAAGGACCCGATTTCACGGCGCTGCGATTTCATCCCGACGGGCGCCGGTTGCTCGGATATGCCGAACTCGGCGGTGCGGAGGGATTCCATGAGGTCATGGAGTGGGATCTGACCCATCCGGAAAAAACCAAAAGCACTCGGTCTCCCAACGCACCCATCGGCCTCGATGTGGCGGGGAATCTGTGGGCGGTTACACCCAAGGGGGATCAGGCGATCGGACCCGGTGGGATTCGTGTGCCGATCTTGGAGGGACCGGAGGATTTCGTGGCGGCTCTGAAAGCGGCCCCCTTTCGCGATCTGGCCCGGCCCGGCGCGATGGCGTCCAGGATCCCCGCGACCAATCTCTGGATCTGGACGGCCCGTTGTGACCCCGCGCCCCGTCTCCATCCGGTGAGTCTGGCCATTCCGGAAGGAAGGGAGGACGAAACTCCGTTTTCGGTATTGATCGGGGATGACCCCGATCCGCGCGTAGTCGCCGCGACGATTTCGGGGAGGAATCACAACGCCCGAATGGCGCTGGTTTCGTTCAGGTCTTCCGGACTCGCCAGGTGGCGACAAGAATACTCCAAGGCAATTACTGCCCTTCAGTTGGATCCCGCGGGAAAACGTGTTGCGGTGGCCAATCAAGGTGGGCAGGACCTGGAGGTCCGGCATGCAGAGACAGGAGAAATGCTCTGGTCCAACGGACTGCACTTCGGAGCGTTGAGCACCATCGCCTTTTCTCCGGATGGCTCGTGGGTGGCGACGGGAGGCGAGGATGCGGTGGTGAACGTGTGCCGCACCGATAATGGTACGATCGTGCACCGCTTTGTCGGCCTCGGTGGCAAGGTTCGTGCCCTTGCTTGGGATCTGGGTGGACAGAGGTTGGCCGCATCATCAGTCGGTGGAGACGTCCGTATCTGGAGTCTGGCCGAGGCACCTCGGGTATCCGAGTTGGCCGGATTTCAGGTGCAGGATGGCGGAGGTATGGCTTTTTCCCGAGATGGCGAATGGTTGGCAGTCAGCAATCCGGATGACTCGGTGGCATTGATCCCGATGAAAAACCCCAATCATCGGGAGCGGTTGGCTGGGGTGTTTTGCCCGCTTGTCTTCGATTCGGACCAGGCGGTCGTGGGCTACAATCGTGCGGGTTATGCCGTGCGTGTGTCCCGGGTCCCTCCCTTCGAGATCCATCAGGGGGTTGCCTTGGTACCCAGAACGAGTCCAGTGCTCGAAATCAGTGCTGCTGTGGCTACCGGGCCCTCGAGACGATGGATCCTGGTGGCCGGAACGGATGGCAGTGAGCGCTTGTGGGATGGCTATGCGGGAAGGTTGGTCTGGAGCGACCACATTCCACCTAAGGGCGCCCGAGCCAGTAACCCTGGGATGACATACGCCGCCAAGGACGTCGATCGTGCCATCATCTCGCACCGTTGGGGGCAGGTTCGGGTGCTGGATACGTCCGCAAATCCAGAGGGATCCCGAGTTGTGTTCGAGACTCGGACCTTTGGCCGATTGCAGGCCGCCTTCATCTCCCCAGATGGTCGCTGGTATGCGGTGGCCAGCGAGGATGGTCGCACCGGGGTGGCACGCGTCGGACAACCCATCGGCTCCCAAGTGGTGACTTCCTCCGCAGAATTGTTTTCCGTCGGTTTCGTCAGGATGGGGAATCGGCTCATCGGTGGGACCGCAAACGGGGAACTTCAGGTCTATTCCATGAATCCGCTCCGTCCCCTGACCTTGATGTCTGCGGTCGACTCACGTGTGCGGCACGGTGCCTACTTCGTCCGGGACATGGCAATGTCACCGGACGAACGATGGTTGGCGGCACGGACCATGGCCGGCACCGTCCGCCTTTGGGGGATCCGCTAGGTCCGGCCAGATGGGTGTTAGTGTTGTACGTCCGGAGCTGGAACTCCCGGGAAAGCGGTGGCGTGCGGACAGGCCGCCGAGCACCGCGGATCGCACGACGACGACGCGTAGACCTCCAGTTCGTGGATGCCCTTCACGGCTCCGGCGTCGTCACGAAGGATCTGACGGCGGGAAATCAGCAGGATGCTGAGGCCGCCGAGGCTCTCGATGTAGAGCGGGTAACTGTCGTCGGCAGGGAAGTCTCCAGCCTCGAATGCGGACAGTTCGCCTTCCTTGGTCCGGCCTTCGGGCACGAGCCGCACGGGTAGCTTCAGCTCGGTACCCGCCTGGCTGGTGAGGGCGGGTTCGTCCGGACCCGTGACGCGCCGGGAGACATGGCGTGCCGAGATCTCGCACGCCCCAAACAGTACTTGCAGGCGGGTGCGGTGAGCGCCGATCCGGGCGACCGCAATCCGTTCACCGGGTTCGAGGATCAGGAGGAAATGAAGTGGGGTCGATGGAACCACCGCAGCCAGTCCGTGCAGGACCACCGCAGGACCTTCCGGAGCGCCCGACTGGCATCCGGATTCGTCGACGCAGCAGTCGGAAATGTGCGGCGTCGGGCAGAGCCGGCCAAAGCCGCGCATCTGGGTTGTGGTGACAATGCGTTGGAGGGATTCGCGGACGGAATCGAGGTTGAACGGGTTACTCATTCAATCGGGGATATACCTAGTGATATGGGCGCGGTTCAAGGATGGGTTGGCCCGATTTATGTGTCAGGCGGACGCTGACCCATTGGAGCGGCCATGCCATCGCTGGAGGACCGCAACGCGGAGTTGGACCCAGAGGACTTCCCACAGGCTCAGCCCGACGGTTGCTGCCACCATCCGCCCCTTCATCCCGTTCCGGGACAGGTCGAATACCTGGAAATCCCGCGGATGAAGTGTGGTTCGCATCGTCTCCCGCATCCGGTTATGCGGGGACGATGATGGCCCCCCAGGCACACTTTTCCACGTATGCGACAACGTGCGGACCTCAAGGACGGATGGGGCAACAACCACTCTCACATAAGGAGAAACGTCAGATCGGGTGATTTTCTTTCACACGATCTTAAAAATCTTTTTGGAGGCCCTGATTCCCTCCAGCGCTGGCTCGCCCGTTTGCAACGGCACGTCGCATATGCGACGTCCAATTGCAAACGACGCCCTTTCGACGGGTCGTTCACCCCCTTTTTGCATCCGCACGTCGCATATGCGACGTGCGGATGCAAAATGGGGGGATGTCGTGGAGGGGGTATCTTCTTGTGGTTCCTCGGGCGGAATCGCTCCGGGGCGGTTCCGTGGGCCCTTTCAGGGCTCAGAGGACGTTGTGTGGCGTGTTCCCCGGGGTTTCACCTCCCACCCACAGCCTCCTGACGTCGACCGCTACTCATGGAGGGTAGCCGTCGACGTGAGGAGGCGCTGGCTTCAAACTTGCCGCTTCCCAAGCATCGGCTGGTTGTACGACGGTCTGGCCACAGCCCATGAGTCTGACGTTCTTCCCATCCCCCCGCGCTCATCCCGCACTGAATTTCGAGTCGGTCCAGGAAGCCTTTGGCGCGCACGCCTCGTCGTTGGAGGGACAGTGGATCACCTCGGCCTTCGACCTCTTCTCGGTGGAGACGTTGCGGGATCGTCTGGGGCTGCGGAATGGTCGGGCGGTGCCCGCGGACGTGTTCGTCTGGGGGCAGGGGGAGCCGAAGGACCGGACGCTGACCAAGGTGGGTGGGCTGCCGTACTGGGTGGCGGAAACGCCATGGCCGGAGAAGGATGGGAAGCCGTTGCTGTTCCTGGCGCAGTTCAACTTCAAGGATTCGGAGGAACTGGTGGGGGATCTCCCCGGGGAAATGCTGCTGATCTTCACGGACGAAGGATTCACCTGGATGTCGGGAGAGCCTTCGGGACTTCACATCGAATGGATCCGGATCGGGACCAAGCGGTTGACGGTGGATCGGTTGGTGCCGAAGCCCAAGGTTCCCTTCTTCAAGGGCTACGGAATCATCCATCGGTCGGCGGATTATCCCGAGGCGGAGGAGGCAGCGCGTGGGGCAACGGGGGTGGCGCAGGCCAGGAACCTGCCGCTGCTGCACGGAACCAAGATCGGCGGCGTGCCCGCAGGCGGGCGGGTGAAGATTCCAAAGGGCGGCCGGTTCCTGGCCCAGTTGGGATCCATCCAAGCGGCGTCGGGCGTGGATTATCCCTGGGTGAACCGGCCGCGTCCGCTGGGACTGACCTTTGATGCGAATGGCATCTATGGGGAAACCAACCAGCTCATGATCGGCGACATGGGCAGCCTGTCGCTGTTCCTGAAGGCGGACGGCAGCGTGGGATGGGAAGTGGGCTCTGGATAGGGACTGGCCACCGGGCGGTTCCGGGCCAATAGTGGCGGCATCTTGGGCACGGAAAATCGCGAACGGGTAGTGGTTGGGATGAGTGGCGGGGTGGATTCCTCGGCGACGGCGGCCTTGCTGCAATCGCAGGGGTTCGACGTGGTCGGCGTCACCCTGAAGCTCTGGCCGCAGGACTGTGCCTCGCGGGCCGAGGACAAGTGCTGTGGTCCGCAGGCGGTGATGGACGCGCGGGCGGTGTGTTCCCGGCTGGGGGTTCCCTTCTATCTGGTGGATGAAGCGGCGGAGTTCCAGCAGCGCGTCATCCAGTATTTCGCGGACGAGTATCGGGCCGGCCGGACCCCGAACCCGTGCGTGATGTGCAACCAGCACCTGAAGTTCGGAAGCCTCCTGCGCCGGGCGGACCAGTTGGGCGCGAAGTATATCGCGACGGGCCATTTCGCCCGGTTGGAACGCGACGAAGCCACCGGATGGGTTCACCTGTTGAAGGGCAAGGATCCGAAGAAGGACCAGAGCTATTTCCTCTTCAGCCTGCGTCAGGACCAGTTGCGCCGGGCGATCTTTCCGCTGGGGGAAAAGACCAAGTCGGACACGCGCGACGTCGCCCGGCATTGCGGTCTGCGGACGGCCGACAAGGAGGAGAGCATGGAAATCTGCTTCGTGCCGGACAACGACTACGGCCGGTTCCTGGAGCAGTCGAAGATGGTGGAGCGCCATGCCGGCGACATCGTGGACCTCGACGGAAAGGTCCTCGGCCGGCACCACGGGATCGAGTTCTTCACCATCGGCCAGCGTCGTGGCCTGGGCGTGGCCGCAGCGCATCCGCTGTACGTCATCGAACTGGATCCGGTATCGAATCGCGTGATCGTGGGCGGGGAATCGGCCCTGGACCGCGACCGTTTCACGGTGACCTCGACGAGTTGGACTGCGTGGGAAGTTCCACCGGCGGAGTTCCGGTGTTCGGCCAAGGTGCGCTACAGCCACGCGGGTGCGCCGGCAACCGTGGTCGTGGGCGAAGGCGGGCGCGCGGAAGTGCGTCTCGATGCGCCGGCCCGGGCCGTGACGCCAGGGCAGGCGTGCGTGTTCTACGATGGCGATCGCGTGCTGGGCGGCGGGTGGATCTCGCGGTGACGGGCGCGCCTTACTTCAGCTGCGCGTCGGCAAAGTCGAGGAACACGCCCCAGTCCGCGGCGGTCATCGAGTGCTTTCCGGGGCGGATGTAATACCCGAGCCGGCTGCGGACGAGCACGCCCTCGGCGGGCATCTGGGCGGCGTCGAGGCCGCCGGCCTTGAGGAAGCGGTAGACGGGATCGGCGGCCTTGAGGACGTCGAACTGGCCCGATGGGTTGGCCCACTGATCGTCCTGCGCATTCGAGAACAGCACCGGCCGCGGTGCCACCAGCGCGACCAGGCAGTGCTGGTCGAAGGGCAGGCGTGCGGGGGCGTTGGTGAACTGCTTGAACGCGCCGTTGAACCAGTGCGGGAACGCCGTGTTGATGCGGGTCGTCGACTCGCCAATCGTTCCGCGGCTCGGAGCCGTTCCGCCGCATCCGGCCTGATGTGGGATGGCCAGTGCGATGCGTTCGTCGAAGGCGGCCGCCAGCAGCGCGGTCTTGCCGTTCCGGGAATGGCCGACAGCCGCGATGCGTTTCGGGTCGATGCTCCGGTCCTTCGCGAGGAAGTCCACGCAGCGGTGGAAGCCCCAGGCCCACGCCGCGATCGTGCCGCGGTTGGCGGGTTCGATTGGGCGCCCGGCAGCGCGGTCCTCACGGGCGCGGATGCCGTCGGAGACGTCGCCACGGTCGGAGTCGATGTCGGTGGAACAGAAGGTGGCGAAGGCGTAGCCGCGGCGGAGGATTTCGTCGATGGGCCAGTCCTGTTTCTGCGATCCGCGGGAGGCGTCGGTGGCATGGTTGTCGACGCATCCGGCGCAACTCTTGTAGAGCCAGCCTTCGGTCAGGGGGATCCGGGGATCGTCGGAGACGGTGTGGTTCCCGCAGAAGTTCATGGCGAGGAACACGGGGGCGCGTCCCTTGACCGCGTTGGGGGTGACGACCATCAACTGGATCCGGGTGGGATCCGTGCTTCCGCACACGATCGTGACGGTGCGGAGGGTGCCCAGGCCGTTGAGGAAGTCCTGATGGGTGCCTGTGGTCTCGAAGTTGATGCGGTCGGGACGCGCGGGCAGTGCGCCGTACATGTAGTGCTCGAACAGTTGCTTGAGCTCGGGGCGACGCCGGTTGTTCCAGTCGCGCTGCGTCTTCACCGGCGCGCCCGAGAGGAATCGGAGCGGGTCGGGCAGGTCGGGCTGGACGGGAAAACTCGAAGGATCCGGAAGGGTGGCAGCGGACATGAGGGTGAGGGAAAGCATGGAGACCGCAAGGGTGCGCAGCAGGGGGAACATGGGTGGGATTCTGCGGGAGGTGGTGGGAGTTCCAAGTTTTGAGTTTCGGGATTCAACGGGGGGAGATGACACCTGGCAACGTGGAGGGATCTGAGTGAAGGAGCCCCAACGGGGCGTCTCAAGGCAGCCCGGGGCATCGCCCCGGGAACACGGTGCCACAATGAATACGAGCCCTGAAAGGGCGGTTCAGCCCCAGAGTCTGGATGCTGGGCAGGGGTATGGGCTGGGTCGCCCCTTCAGGGCTTGGGAGGGTTGTGATGGAATGTGAGGCCACAGGAACAACCATTGCGCGAACGACGACCCACGCGTACGACTTTCAAGGCAAACGCTGGAAGACCGCGACCCTTGAAGGCTCCATGATCCCCAACCATTCCCACGCACTGATCCTCCAGGAGCGCAACGCCGGGCATACCCCGCAGGTGACCTACACGCGGGGCCTCGATCTGAGCGGGACGATCGAGGGAGTCGGGGGCATCGGGGGCCTGTTGATGCGCAGCCACGGCTATTCTTCCGGCAACTGGAGCACCCACAACGCCTACCATTCGGACGTCAACGGCAATGT
Source organism: Cyanophyceae cyanobacterium (assembly GCA_044356195.1). Lineage (GTDB taxonomy): Bacteria > Verrucomicrobiota > Verrucomicrobiia > Limisphaerales > UBA9464 > UBA6176. The sequence continues at coordinate 1,617 of JBIKWS010000080.1, read as the reverse complement.
CACCGCGCTGATGAACAGCACCGGGGTGTTGCAGGCGTCGTACAAGTACAACCCCTACGGAGGATTGATCTCGTCGAGCGGATCCCTTGCAGGCGCGAACACGATGCGCTTCAGCAGCAAGCCAGCGATCCTGTCGGCAACGGGGGCGTGGGGGTTCTATTACTACGGGTATCGGTTCCATGACCCGGGGATGCAGCGGTGGTTGAATCGGGATCCGCTGAAAGAACTGGGCGGTTACAATTTGTATGCAATTCTGAGAAACCACACTCTAAAATTGGTTGACTCCCATGGCCTAAGTGAGTCGGACCCGGGATTCTTTGACGGCCTGGGGGAATGGGCCCTGAAGATTCCAAGTAGGCTCAAAGACGGTGGTAAGTGCATGCAGCAATGGTGCAAACAAGGGTGGGCTGCTGGCAAAGAAACAATTGGAACAGCAACGCGATGGGCAGGTGGAGTTGTTAAGGCTGCTGGAGTGTTTGTGTCCGCTGGAGAGGCGGCAGCGCAGACCGCACCTGGTCTGGCTGCAAATATTGCTATACAGTTGGCCTGCGACGAATGCAAAAGGTGCTTGGGTGACCCTTCACTAGCATGTGACCCTATTGCTTCAGCAGCGTGCGATGATGCCTGCGAAAAGTGTGAGCAAGGTAAGGCACGAGCTGAGAAGCATATTAATGGGCTTTGATCTAGCAGTAAATCCAATCCCTAATAATTGAATCATGAGCATCGTTAAGGCTTTGGCTTGCTGCTTGTTCATATTAGCTGGGTGCCAGAAAAAGCAGGAACCGTATGTGGTCTCCAAGGAGATTCGAGGAGGTTCTGAAGTTTGGACCTATCATGCTCCGAACGGTGTGACTCTAATCACGACGGCAAATCATGTGGACCTTGTGCTTGGGACCAATCAGGGGTTTTCATTTCGATGGAATGCAACAAACCAGAGCGTATCAAATTTGGTGCTAGAGATTTCCATGAACGGCGAGAGTCGAGGACAGTGGGTGACCGATGGAAATTTCGATGGCGTTCCGGATACTCGACGACTTAAAGGAGGCGGCCGTGAGGTGTTTTATGCTGGAAGCTGGTATCCCTCTATACCACTTGGAGGTTCGGTCTCGGTTGAACTCTCTGGCAAGACCGTTGAGCTTGTCTTCGACGGTTCTAAGTGGATAAGAAAAGAATAATTAGCCCTTAAAATCCCGTCTGAAACATCAAACTCTCCATTTCCTGGAACGGGGTGATGGAGTCAGTCGCGTGCAACTGAGAATCGAGAGAGGCTGCTCAGTCTTCGCCAAGTTCCGCGGCTTCTTGCTATCAAGTTCGTTGTTGGGGGCTGCCCGGATAATCGAAGGAGACCTTCGCCGCGCCGGCGCTTGATCTCATCCACGGACGAAACCCGACGCTCAGACGATTTAGCTACTATCTGTCGCCCCGTCGTATACGAGGACAAGACCGTTGGACCAGACGGATAGGTCGACGGCAGGCTCAGGTCTGATGAGCGAATGCGACTGCGGCAGCCCGGCGACGGTCGTCGAAGCTGCCGGAACTTCCATTGCGCGAAGTGCCTCGTACGAGTACGACTTTCAAGGCAAACGCTGGAAGACCGCGACCCTTGAAGGCTCCATG
>JBIKWS010000079.1:0-9890 GCA_044356195.1 Cyanophyceae cyanobacterium | reverse complement strand
TAGCTTGCGCGAGAGTAGGTTGCCGCCGTTTTTGATATCCAGAAGCCGAGACTAGTGTCTCGGCTTTTCTGCTTTTGGTCGAACCTCCGACTTAATAGGTGATACAACATCCCGCGTGAGCCGGTGCTGTCATGTGGCGGACTGCAAGCGCACATGTTCCCTGATCTCGGTCAGGAATTCCTCGCCGTAGACTCGGAGCTTCGTTTCACCGACCCCGGGAACGTCGAGAAGCTGGGAGTCGGTCATTGGCTTCGCATTGGCCATGTGCCGCAGTGTGGTGTCCCCGAAGACGATGTAGGGAGGTACTCCTTGTCCATCAGCCAAGCGTTTTCTGAGTCTGCGGAGTTTCTCGAATAGAAGTTCATCACACTCGATTTCGCCTCGCCTAGCGGATTGATTACGGCTCGTTGGAACCTCCCTTTGCGTGGTCAAAGGAATCTGGCGCCTTTCCCGAAGAGCTGTCCTGCCCGCCTCCGTCAGTGAGACGGTCGGAAATTTTCCTGATTCCTGTTGGAGAAATCCGAGGCGGATCAGTTCGCGACCGATCGCCCCCCATTCATTCCTGTTTGTATCGCGTCCGATCCCATAGGTTGACAGGGATTGATGGCCCCATTTGAGGACCTGCTCGCTGGCGGAGGCGGTGAGTACCGCCACGATATGGTTCAATCCAACAGCGAATCCCGATTTTTCGCGGATCCGGTAGACGCAGCTGAGGAGCTTCTGGGCTTGAATGGTCCCGTCGTAGGTTGCTTTGGGATTGAGGCAGTTGTCACAGGCTCCGCAGCCTAGGACCGGATAGACTTCGCCAAAGTACTTGAGCAAATCCATCCGCCGACATTCCGCGCTTTCTGCATAATGGACCATCTGCTGGAGCTGACGTCGGGCGATCTGTCGTTCCTGTTCGTCCGTTTTCTCATCGATGAAGACGATCTGTTTGGCGACGTCTCCGGGGCTGAAAAGGAGTAGGCATTCGGCTGGTAGGCCATCACGTCCGGCCCTCCCGGTTTCCTGATAATAGCCCTCGAGGTTCTTGGGAAGATCATGGTGGATGACGAAGCGGACGTTGGGTTTATTGATGCCCATGCCGAAGGCGACCGTTGCGCAGATGACCCGGACCTCGTCCCGTAAGAACCGTTCCTGATTTCTGGCCCGTGTGGTGTTATCCAGACCTGCGTGGTACGCGAGGGTGGCTATGCGGTCTGCGTTGAGCTTTGCGGCGAGCGATTCGGTTCCGTTGCGGCTCGCGCAGTAGATGATCCCAGAGTCGGTTGGCCTCGATTTGAGGAATGCGAGGATCTGGCTGTAGGTTTGTGCCTTTGGCAGAACCCTGTAACTGAGGTTTGGGCGGTTAAACGAGGCGACGTATGTCGCGGGGTCCCGAAGGTGTAGTTGGGTGAGGATATCGGCCCTGACCCGTTCGGTGGCGGTTGCGGTCAGCGCCATGAACGGAACGTTTGGGAATTGTGCGCGCAAGTCGCTGAGCTTGCGGTATTCCGGTCGGAAGTCGTGGCCCCATTCGGAGATGCAGTGAGCCTCATCGACGGCAACAGCTCCGAGGTTCCATTGTTTGAGCTCTTCGATGAGGGTGCCGACGAACAGGCGCTCCGGGGCCACGTACAGGAGGCGGATCCGTCCTTGGTGAAGGTCGCGCCACGCTGCGCGGCGTTCGTCCCCTTCCAAGGACGAGTTCAAGCATGCGGCAGCGATGCCGTTTGCGCGGAGGCTGTCGACCTGATCCTTCATCAAGGCGATGAGAGGGGAAATGACGATCGTCAGCCCGTTGCGGATGAGGGCGGGCAACTGGAAGCATAACGACTTTCCGCCTCCGGTGGGGAGCAGTGCGAAGACATCGCGGCCTGCGAGGGAATCCCTGATAATCTCTTCCTGCAGGGGGCGGAACGTCGAATAGCCGAAGTACCGTTTGAGGGGTGACAGAAGATTGGGGGAGGCAATCCCACTGTGGATGGCACGGGGCGTGCGGTTACCCTTGGCTGCGAGATGAGCTTCAGCCTGAGCGGACAGGAATTCCGATTCGTCGTTCACGCTGCCCCTATTGAAGCGGATGGGTGGAGCTGCTGGTAGTGATTCCCGGGTGATTTTGCAGGCCTCGGCACATGCCGGAGCTTCCTTCCCGGGCGAGCTTCGGTTTGGATCGTGCGTGAGATGAATCCTTACCGAGAAATGGTCGCGGGCCATGCCCGATGGATCCGAGAAGGAAGAACAGCGCCGTTGGGTGGCTTCTTGCCGGACCGACCGCAGTCGCCCGGTGGTGAAGGACCGGTTGTGATGATCTTTTCTCCGCACCCTGATGACGAGTGCATCGTGGGTGGGCTCCCGATTCGGTTGCAGCGCGAATGTGGATGGCGGGTTTGCAATGTGGCTGTGACGCAGGGGAGCAAGCGGGAGCGTCAGGAGGAGCGGTTGGAAGAGCTCAAGGGAGCCTGTGATTATCTTGGGTTCGCGTTGGAGACGATTGGTGAGCGTGGGCTAGAGAAGGTTACGCCGCAGGCCCGCTTGGCCGATCCGGAGGGCTGGAAGGCGAAGGTGTCCACGGTTGTCGATGTGTTGGTGCGTTGGCGGCCCCGAGCGATCCTGTTTCCACATGTTGAAGATTGGAACGGGACCCACATCGGGGTGCATCACCTCGTTATGGACGCTTTGGCGGTGATCGGGAGTGATCTGAGTCCAACGTTGATTGAGACTGAGTTCTGGGGACAGAACTACCGCCCCAACCTGCTTGTTGAGATTTCCGAAGAGGTACTGACCGATTTGATCACGGCCCTTACGTTCCACGTGGGTGAGGTCCGTCGGAATCCCTACCATCTGACCCTCCCAGCCTGGATGACGAACAATGTTCGACTGGGTGGGGAAACGGTTGGAGGGCAGGGCGCGGCCCCGCCGGACTTTGCATTTGGAACGGTTTATCGACTGCGACGGTGGGTTGGTGGACGGGTTGAGGAAGCCTATTGTGGAGGCAAGGTGGTGACCGCCACCGACAGTCCGGCTGAATTGTTTTCGTGAAGATCGAGCCCACAGCGTGACCTCCGAAGCAGACGGGCGTGCTTTTCGAGGCCAGCCAACGTTGAACTTCAGGTTTCTTCCCGAGATCCTTGTGGTCCTAACGTTCCATGGAAATCCGAGAGACCTGTGGTGGAATCCGGCTGAGCCAGCATGGAGTCGTGATCAGTGAAGTCAGGTTGAGGCCCGGACCAACGCACAGTGTCTTCGACGTGCTGGCCGGGTTGATTGCGATCCTGCGACCGCAAGTGCGGGTCGGCATCCTTGGATTTGCCGCTGGGGGGATGCTGGCGCCGTTAAGGAGTCTGGGCTGCGTTGTTCGGGTGGAAGCCGTCGACCTGGACTCGGCGAGTCATGACGTCTTCCAGAAGCATTGTTCGGAGTGGGCTGGGGATGTTTGCTGGGAGCAGGCAGACGCGGTGACGTGGTTGAGTGGTCGCCGAAGGAGATACCCCGTGCTGATCGATGACCTCTCGGTGCCGACGGACGGTGACGTCTTCAAGCCGGATGTCTCCTGGGACGTGATTCCAACACTGATGCGTCGGCGCTTGGCAGCGAGTGGAGTCGCGATCTTCAACTGCTTGCCGGGTCCCGATGGCCGTATTCCTCCGGTTTTTGCTGAGCGACTGGCTCTGTTCGGACCGGTCCTCGTGATCCTGTTGGACGACTTCGAGAACAGGGTGGTTGTGGCTGGGCCGGGAACGCCGTCCGCACGGTGGGTCGGCAAGGAACTGCGCGCGGCACTGCGAAGGCTAGGGTCGCTTCAATCGGACCGACTGCGGGTGCGGAGCGGAATTCAAGCAGCGGGCATTGCGGACGGCTGACCATTGGCCAGACTGCGGTGTGGACGAAGCCCAACAACGAACCGTTCCAAGGCGGGAAGAGCTGGCCGGCGTGACATCGGCTTCGACGCCGGACCTCAAGATCGCCTTGTTTCGAAGCCTCTTCCGGGGGCGGGAGGATGTTTACCCACGGCGGTTTGAAAGCGTCCGCACGGGCAAGGCGGGGTACCAACCGGCCTGTGCGAACGAATGGGTTCGAGGGATCTGTGAGAAGCCAAAGATCCGTTGTTCCGAGTGCCTGCACCAGCGCTGGATCCCGCTGACGGACCACATCGTCCGATGGCACCTGCAAGGATTCGATGACCGAGGGCAACCTTTCGTTGCGGGAGTTTATCCCATGCTGAGGGATGACACCTGCTGGTTCCTTGCGGCGGACTTTGATGGAGCCGGGTGGGTCGATGATGCGCGTGCGGTCCTCGACGCGAGCGCGGCGAAAGGTGTGCCTGCAAACCTGGAACGATCCCGCTCGGGTGAGGGCGGCCATGTGTGGTGGTTCTTCGAAGAACCTGTTCCTTCGGCAATGGCCCGACGGCTGGGCACGTTGTTGCTGACGGAGGCGATGGAAGTCCGGCCCGAAATTGGGCTGGGTTCGTACGACCGCATGTTCCCGAACCAGGACACGCTCCCAAGCGGTGGATTCGGGAACCTGATTGCATTGCCCATGCAGAAGGCGGCGCGAGAACGCGGGAACAGCGTGTTTGTGGATGCCGAGCTTCAACCGCATCCAGATCCCTGGAGTCACCTCGCGCAAGTCCGGCGGATTTCGCGCGCCTTCGCGGAGACGGTGGTCGCGACTGCCGACCGGCGACACCGGATCCTTCCCATCGTCCGGGTGGCGATGGATGACGATCCGGTCCTGGCGGAACCCTGGAATCGGTCAACGAAGGCTGAGGATGCCAAGGCGATGACGGGCGGTTCTCTGCCCACTGAAGTGGAGGTGGTGCTGGCCGACCGGATCTATATTCCGCGAGAGGCCATTCCTCCGGCGCTTCGGATCCGGTTGCTTCGTCTCGCAGCCTTCCAGAACCCGCAGTTTTTCAAGGCGCAGGGGATGCGTCTGCCAACCCGGGGAATCCCACGGATCATTTCCTGCGGGGAAGACCTTCCCAACCACGTGGCTTTGCCACGGGGATGCCGGCCTGAACTCGATGGCTTGTTCCGATTGCTGGGCATCGGTGTTCGATATCGCGATGAACGATTCGTGGGGCAACCGGTGGACGTGCGGTTCGTGGGTGAGTTGCGCCCGGAACAGATGAAGGCGGCAGAAGCGCTCGTTCCGCATGACACGGGAATCCTTGAGGCCACGACCGCCTTCGGGAAGACCGTGCTTGGCGCGTGGATGATTGCCCATCGCGGCGTGAACACCCTCGTGTTGGTGCATCGGCAACAGCTCATGGACCAGTGGATCGAACGTCTGGCTTGTTTCCTGGATGTTCCGCGGTCCCGGATCGGTTCTCTGGCAGCGGGTCGACGTCGGCTTGGGGGTGAGGTGGACGTGGCGCTCATCCAGAGTCTTTCGCGTCTTGAGGACTCGAACTCCCCGATTCGCGACTATGGCCAGGTGATCGTCGACGAATGCCATCATCTGTCCGCACCGAGCTATGAGGCCGTTGTCCGGATCGCGCGGGCCCGGTTCTTTCTGGGCCTTTCCGCGACGCTTTCCCGCAGGGACGGGCATCATCCGATTGTCCAGATGCAATGCGGGGTGGTGCGGCATCGGGTGGATGCCAAGCAGCAGGCCGAGGATCGGGGCTTCCGACATCATGTCTTCGTGCGTCCGACAGGCTTTCGATCATCCGGGTCGCCGGAATCGGATCGGCGAATGGAGTTCCAGAACCTGAGTCAGGCGCTGATCGAGGATCAGGATCGCAACAACATGGTCGTGGCCGATGCCGTTGCGGAAGTGCGTGCCGGACGGTCCCCATTGGTCCTCACCGAGCGGGTGGAGCATGTGGATGTGCTGGAAGCGGCGCTTCGGGCAGCTTTGCCCGATGCGGCGATCGTCGTGCTGCGGGGAGGTCTCGGAAAACGGGCACTTGCGAAGGTGATGGCCTCGCTTAAGGAAATAGCGGCCGACGTACCCCGGATCCTTGTGGCGACCGGGAAGTTCATCGGGGAGGGCTTTGACGATTCGCGACTGGATACCCTGATCCTGACCTTTCCTGTTTCGTGGAAGGGAACGATTGCGCAGTACGTGGGACGGTTGCACCGGTTGCACCATGGGAAGAAGGAGGTGCGGGTCTATGACTACGCCGACCTCGACGTTCCGATGCTTTCGCGGATGTTTGATCGCCGATGCGCCGGTTATGAAGCGGTTGGTTATACGCTGTTGATGCCGGCGAGCGCATTGCCGGGCTGGCCGGCAGAGGTTCCGCTGCCGGTGATGCCGGAGTGGAAGCGGGATTACGCCGCCAGTGTCCGACGTTTGGTGTTGGATGGCGTCGATGTGTCGTTGGCGCGTCAGTTTGTGCACGTCACGCAACCGCCGGAACCGGGTGCCGAAGGTGTGGCGCGTGCGCGGAGTGCCACGGAGGTCTTCCTGTTCCGGCGGCTGGAGACCCTCCCGGGTCTGGCCGGGCGGTTTCGCCTGAACGTCCGGCTGGCCATCCCGTTTGATGGGCTTGGCGAAATGGAGGTGGACCTCACGGACGCCGCGGCGCGGATTGCCATGGAACTGGACGGAGCGCAGCACCTGAACGACCGCGAAGCCTATCGGCGGGATCGGGCGAAGGACGTCCTATTGCAGGAACACGGTTGGATGGTCCTTCGATTCCTGGCCGAGGATGTTGGGCTGCGGTTGGGGGAAGTCCTGGACGCCATCCTTCGGGCTGAAGAACACCAACGACAGGCCCGACCCTTTCGTTCCGGGACATTTTCTGAACAATCCCCTAAGAGGAACCCGGATCGCACGTCATGATCCTGGAACCGCGCTGTGCCATGAAACTTCGTCACGTCCTTGCTTCGATACTAACCGTCTGTCTTGTTGGTTCACCTATGGCCGCAGACAACGAGATTGGGTTCATCGAGACTTTTGCCCTCGCACCCGATCGCGAGGCGGTCCTGGGCCAGCTCATTCCCGGTACCGAGGACTACTACTTCTTCCACGCCCTGCATTATCAGAACACGGCACAGAAGCCGAAGCTGGCGGCCATCCTGGAGCAATGGGGTCGACGTTATCCGGACTCCAACCGACGCCGGATCATCGAGAACCGGGAGGCACTCCTCGCCTACGACGCGGATCCGCAGACGACGCTGAAGTTCCTGCGGGAGCGCTTGGGCCTGTCGTTTGACCACGCGCAGGAAGTCCGCGATCGCAAGCCGGACCTGCCGACGGTGCTCGACGTCGCCCGGATCAACCATTCGGTCTTTCTCCAGAATGCCCTCGCTGACGACGGCCTGAACGGCCTCTCCCTGGAGAATCTGGAGCGACTCTTCCGTGACAAGACGGAGCTCCGACCCCAGCAACGCCGGGCGCTTCTGGGCAAGCTCACGCGGCCCGACGTTCCCGGGCTCGTCGAACTCGTCGCGGAAGATCTCAAGACCAAGGAGTCCCGCGGCTTCGGTGAATTCGGAATCCACGGTGCCCTGTTGCCCGACCAGTTGGATCGCCTCCGTGAAATGGTGCCCGCCGTCACCAACCAGCAGGCCTATGTGCATGCGCGCATACGGAAACTGGCGGCCGGGGCGGATGCCGACTCGGAGTTTGATCCCGTCGAGCGGGAAGCCTGGCTGACGCGGCTCTGGGATTACACCCGGACGCTGCCGCCGGCCTTCAACTCGATCAAGGCCCACGTCCTTCATGCCCGTCTCCAGTTCGACCGTACCCGGGGCGTGTACGATCGGGCGCGGTTCATGGAGTACCTCAAGCTCCCGCGGCCCATGCCGTACATGAATCCGAAGTACCTGGAGCAGGCAGAGGGCAGCCGGCATGCGGCAGACCTGAACGCCCGGTTCGAGGATCTTCGGCTGGGACTGCCTCCCGTCGGATCAGACGAGGCACTCGTTCGCGAGTTCGTGATGCGGTTGTCCGCGGACGAGGCCTCCTGGGAGCCGTGGGCCGAGTGGCTTCGCGAATCCTGGCTGAAGCCGGTCTTCGCCGAGGCCAAGATCACCGCGGGTGCGGCCGAACCGGAGAAGTGGGCTTCGCTGCTTTCGCCCGCCGCTTATCAGGCCCTGCGTGAGCGCGTGGACATCGAGTTTCCGGCCACCAATCCAGCCTTCCTGCCGGTCGATGCCGACGTCGCGGTGGACGTCGTCCTCAAGAACACGCCGAAGCTCATCGTCCGCATCTACGAGATCAACACCCTGGGCTTCCATCTCGGCCAGAGCCGCCCGCTCAACACCGACCTGAACCTCGACGGCCTGGTTGCGAACTCCGAGCAGACCCACGACGGGGATGCCTCGCCGTTCAAGCGCGTCAGCCGGAAGTTCCAGTTCCCCGAGCTCAAGGGCCGACGCGGTGCGTGGGTCATTGAATTCATCGGCGGCGGCAAATCCTCCCGCGCACTCATCCGCAAGGGCCGCTATACGCTCGTGCAGCGGACGGGACCGGCCGGTGAACTACTCACCGTCCTCGACGAAAACCGCCGGCACGCGACCAATGCGGTCGCCTGGCTCGACGGGCGCAAGCTTCAGGCGGATGCCAGGGACGGACGCATCCTGGTCCCCTTCACGGCGACGCCCGGGCGACGTGCGATTGTCCTCGCGGATCCGGATGGGAGCTTTGCCAGCGCAGCCCAGTTCGATCATTCGGGAGAGCAGTACGAGCTGGACGTCCAGTTCCACGTCGAGCGCGAGCAACTGCTTGCTCGACGGGAGGCCATCTTGGCCATTCGTCCAGCCCTGCGCCTGGGAGGGGAAGTCGTGAACCCGGCACTTCTCGAAGAGGTCCGGATCGTCATCACCTCCACCACCCACGACGGCATCGACACGACCTCCGAGGTGAAGGCACCGAAGCTTTCTGCGGAACGCCTCTTCACCCACGTGTTCCGGGTTCCCGATCGGGTGGCGAAGATCCGGGCGGAACTGCATGCCCGGGTTCCCGTCCTCACCAAGGGTGGTGAAAAGCAGGAACTCTACGAAGCCGAAGTCTGGGACATCAACGGCATCGACAGGACCGAGGCGACCTACGGCGGCCATTTCTCCCGATTCGGCGTCGACCACGTGTTCGAGCTACTCGGTCGCAACGGGGAGCCGGTGCCGGACCAGCAGATCCTCTTCACCTTTCATCGGCGCGGTTTCCAGAACGCCGAGACCGTCGCCCTCGGCACGGATGCCAGGGGACGCGTCCGACTCGGTCGACTCGACGATATCGTGCGCGTCACCGCCAAGGCCCCGAACGAGGCCGTCAGCGAGCTCGTCATCCGGGATTCACTCCGGACCTGGCCGTCCGTCCTCCATGCCCGTGTCGGTGAAGCCGTTCAGATCCCATGGACGCTCCCGATGGATGGGGGCGCTGTTTCGCTTCTGGAAATGCGGGGGAACGAGTTCGTCGCCGACCGGACCGCGGCGTTGAAACTGCAGGGTGCGTACCTCGAACTCGCCGGACTTCCCGCGGGCGACTACAGCCTGCGCCTGCGTGACGACGAGGACCGCGAGATCCAGGTTCGAATCGCCGAGGGGGCCGCGGTCGGACGTTGGCTGGTCGGGGTGAACCGTTCACTGGAACTCCGCGCTCCCCGGCCGCTCCAGGTCGAAAGCGTGCGTCTCGACACCAACCAGCTCACCATCCAGCTGAGGAACTGGAATGCATTCACCCGCGTGCACGTCGCGGCCACACGGTTCCTGTCGGGGCGCTCCCTCTTTGACGGGTTGTCGGGGTTCCAGCGCCCCGGTGCTTCCTGGGAAACTCCGGACCGCCTTCCCAACCTCTACTCCGGCGGTCGGGCCATCGGGGACGAGTATCGCTACATTCTCGAACGTCGCTACGCCACGAAGTACCCGGGCAACATGCTGCCCCGTCCGGGCCTGCTGCTGAATCCGTGGGAGAAGCGGACGACGGACACGCAGGCGCTCGGCATGGGCGGGAGC
>JBIKWS010000734.1:0-2767 GCA_044356195.1 Cyanophyceae cyanobacterium | reverse complement strand
ATCCCAGCACCGACCGATTCCAACAGCGAGGTGGCCGCAACGGAGCCGGCGGATCGCTGCGGTTCCTCGGAGATCCCCCGGAAACGTTCCATGGAATCGGCATGCACGCGCGAGTGGCCACCATCGGTGTTCGCCTCATCACCCGCAGGGACAAATGCCGCCGGCATCAGCAGCAGGGCCTTCAGGACCATCGGGAATCTTCGAGCTTTCATGGACCGGGGGGGATGGATCTTCAACGTGTGTTCCCCGATGTGTTAGGAAAGCACCCGCCGAAGTTTCGCGAGCATTCCCGCAGCTCGCCCCTTTACCGAGTCACCACTCTCCCCGCCACCGCCGGACACGCTCCTCCAACCGATCCACCGACCATCCCGAAGGACTGACATCCCAAAGGCAGACCGTCCCACCATTGTCGCCGGTCAGCAGCCGGGTCCCATCCGGGCTGAACGCGACGGACATCACATAACCGGAATGCAGGAATGGAGGACAGGCCGCCTCCCCGGTGTTCAGGTCCCACACCCATGCATGCCCATCGGCCGTCCCCGTGGCCACCTGCTGCCCATCCGGTCGGATGGCCACACTGGCCACCGATTCCGCATGCCGCTTCCACGGGAACCGGAGCTTCCCGGTCCCGAGATCAATCGCCCCGAGGAAGTGATCGGTGAACACCACCATCGCATCGGCCGTTTCCGAGAACAGAAACCGGCCATCCGGCTCCGGCAGCCGGACCTTCACGCCCGTGGGTGCCCCCGATTCCACATCCCAGATCTCCACCTGTCCCTCCAGAACACAGCCGAATCGACGGGAATCCGGAGCCCATTCCAAGGCCCACAACCCGCGGGGCATCCGGAACGGCGCACGCACCGGTGTCCCATCCATCAGGTTCACCACATGGATCGTCAGGTCGGGTGCGATGAGGAGGACGCGTTTTCCATCCGGACTCACGCGGATGGAGTTGCCTGCAGCCGGTGGAGCCGAAGGGATCGGCACCCGGCGGTCCGCGGAGAGATCGCGCACCACGGGCGCGTCCCCTTCGAGAACCACCAACCGTTCGCCGTCGCGGGTCCAGACGGAATCCAGCGTCATGGGGCCGATCTGCCACGGTCCGCCCAGCACCTCCCCGGTTCCCGGATCCTGCAACTTCACCCGGTACTCCTGATCCACGGTCAGCATCCGTCGTCCATCGGCGGACAGCCACGCATCGTGACGTGCGTTGTTCGGCAGCAACTCGGCCCCCGCACGGCCTCCATCCCCGTCGAGCGGCTCCCGGCTCACCAGACCATCCAACCACACAAACAACCCCTCCCGACCGTCCGGATAGAACTGCAGCCGATGCACCGGGGCTCCCCGTCGCCACCGCCTCAAGGCCCCGTGTTCCATCGGCCAGCTCCAGCGCCTCAATCCACCGTCCATCGACACCGTCACGACATCCCCGCCACCACTCCCGGGCAACCAACGCGCCGCACCCACGGGCCCCCGATGCGGCAGTCGCGTCCGCAAAGGTTCGCCGCTTTCCGCCCCCCAGAACCGCACCGTTCCATCGTCGCTCCAGGTCATCACCTCGTGACCGTCGGCGGTGAACGAAATTCCCCGAACGGCACCGTCATGCTTGAGGAACGGCATCACCGGCCTTCCCGTCGCCACGTCCCACACCCGCGCCGTGTTGTCGTAGCTGGCCGTCGCAAAACGGTCGCCGTCCGGGCTGAAGTCCCCGTCCAACACCAGCCGACGATGGTTCACGGGGCGGAAATACGGCCTGCCGTCCGCGGCATCCCCGACACAGAATTCGAATCCGTCGTTGGCCCACGCCACATGCCGCCCATCCCCGCTCAACCACACCCTGCGGATCGCGAAGCCCGGCCGGGTCCGCCACAACACCCGGCCCGTCGACGCCTCCGCCATTCCCAGCGTCCCGTCCTCATCTGCCCAGACCACCCGTCCGCCATCCCGCGAAAAGGTGGCATCGTTCATCCGGCGTCCCCCCGGAACCAACCACCGGCGCCCTCCCTCCTCCGATCCATGCATCGCGAGACCATTCGTCGCGCTGAACACGAAGTGCCGGCCATCCGGCGAGAACCGCACCACCCTCAAATCGGTTTCCAACGGACTCGGCTGGGCGCGCGCCACGCGCATTTCAAAGAGCATTTCCCCCGTCGCCGTCGCCCACAGCCGCAACCGGTGATCCCTGCCCACGCTCAACAACCGATCCCCGGCTGCGTTGAAGATCACCCGGTCCACCGAGGCTCCGTGGGAGAGCACCCTCGGCTGGGCGGCTGCGACGCCAGTCCAGACCCGTACCGTGCCGTCGACGCCCGCGGTCGCGAGATGCATTCCGGTGGCATCCACGGCGACATCGCGCAGCGGCCCCCCCGAGGTCGACAACAACTCCAGCCCTGGCATCTGCGCCATGACGACCTGGATCCGTTCCCGGTGGGCCGCCTCCTTCGGTGCGCCTTCGCCTTCCAGGGTCATCGCCGTCACGTAATGTCCCAGCGCCGTTCCATGGTCCCGCGCCCGCCAGGCGTCATCGCCGGCCGCAACGTTCAACCGGACGACCTCGGCCCGACGCGCTTCGGCCTGCGCCGAGAGTTGCTCCCGGGCCGCCCGCAAGCGTCCGTTCGACCACGCGATCACGAGCGCGACCGTCACCCACGCCGCCATCAGCAAGGCCGCGGAAGCCGCCATCCACGGACGTCTCCGGGTCCAACGGAGCACCCGCTCCAACGCCAGCGTGGGCCGGGCCAGGATCGGTTCATGGCGCAACCACCGT
>JBIKWS010000732.1:0-2774 GCA_044356195.1 Cyanophyceae cyanobacterium | reverse complement strand
GAACCTTTCGTTTCGTCGGGTCGCTGCGGAGGAGTTGGGGACGAAGGGGGAATTCGACGCAGTCGTGAGCTTCGAGACCATCGAGCACGTTCCGGATCCCAAGGGTTTCATCGCGTTGCTGCGCGGGGCGCTGCGGCCCGGGGGGACGTTGATCCTGAGTTCGCCGAATCCGTTGCTGCACTCGAAGGAGCCGGGCGCAGACCCGAATCCGTACCACATCGAGGAACCGACCCACGACCAGTTGATGGAGTGGATGCGGCCGCACTTCTCGGAGTTCGAGCATTACGGCCAGTTCCGGACCTTCTACGGCACGAGCTACGAGCACACACGGCTGACGGCGCTGTCGCGCTCCCGCTTCCTCAAGCTGATCCTTTCGGCGGAATCGGTGCTCCGGAAGGTGATGGGCCAACCGCCGCTGGAGCAACCGATTGTCAGTCACCGGTTGGTGTCCACGCGGCAGATCCTGCCGTTGCCGCCGACAATGCGGGAGTTCTGCCAGAACTTTGTGATCGTCGCGCGCTGAGGCGCGCGGTCCCGGTCGCCTTCCGCATGCACTCCGTTTCCCATCCGATGCAAGGCGACGGCGGTAGCGAACCGATCTCGGTGGTGATCCGGTCGCGCAATTCCGAGGTGACGCTCGATCGCGTGATCTCCGGGCTGGGGTTGGAGGCGGGGGACCAGTTGCTGGTGGTCGACGATGGTTCGCGGGATGGCACGCGCGCGATTGCGTCGCGGCATGGGGCGCAACTGATCCCGTACGAGGGACCGTTCAATTTCAGCCGGGCGTTGAACATCGGCTTCGGCGCGTCGCGGTGCCGTTTCGTGCTGGCGATCAGTTCGCACTGCATTCCGGCGCGACCGGGGTTGCTCGGGCGTTACCGCGAGGTCATCAGGCGGTTCGATGGACGGTTTGGGGTGGCTTGTGGGTCCGCCACGGATTTGCCGACGCTGGCGGCGGCATTGTCCGGACCCGCCTTCGAGGTGACCGCGGAACGGATCCTGAGGGACGGCGGGGAATTGCCCGGGAACCAGAACTCCCTGTACCGGCGGGAAGACTGGGAACGGCATCCCTTCGACGAACGCATCCTGACCGCCGAGGACCTGGAATGGCGGGTGTGGGCGGTACGGAACGGGGTACGGGTGTTGAGCTGTCCCGATTGCGCCGTGCATTACCGAAACCGGGGTTCGGTGCGGCACATGCTCCGGCGCGGGTACCATGACGCGCGGGTGGTGACGCACCTGCTGGGGCGGTCGCCGATGCGGTGGCGTCGGTTGGCCGGCATCTGGGTGGGCGCGACGCGGAAGTTCGTGTCGGGGGAATTTGATCGGGTGGACCTGTTCCGGAACTGGTCGCAGAGCCTGGGGACGTTCGTGGGATCGCGGGTCCGACAGCCGGATGTGTATCGGGCGTGGGAGTAGGGGGGTGGAAGTTCCCAGATTCCAGTTCCCAGTCGCCAGACTGCTGCAGAGGTCTGGAAACTGGCATCTGGCAACTGGGAACTCCCTTGGGCCCGGATCGTTCCTTGAACCCGGGATGGACCGGGGCGAGGGTGGGGGGAATGCGCGACGGCATCCTGAAGCTGATTTCCACGGACTTTGACGGAACGATCCATGAGGATTTTTCCGATGCTCCGATCCCGGTGGCGCTCGAGCGGCGTCTGGCGGAGTTGCAGGCGGCGGGGGTGACGTGGGTGATCAATACCGGACGCGAGATGCAGAGCCTGATGGAGTCGCTGGCGCGGTCGCGGGTGAGCGTGCGACCGGATTACCTCGTGCTGGTGGAGCGCGAGATCTTCAAGAACGACCGCGGGCATTACGTCCCGGTGGAACCGTGGAACACGCACTGCAACCGCGATCACAGCCGGTTGTTCGCGGAGCTCGCGGATGAGTTGCCGGAACTGCTCGAAGGGTTGCAGTCCCGGTACGACGCGACCTTCTACGATGATCCATGGTCGCCGTTGTGCGCCATCGCGCGCAGCAATGCGCAGATGGACGCGATCGAGAAGGAGTTGAAGGCGTTCGCGGGGGCGCGTTCGGAGGTCACGGTGGTGCGCAATGATGTTTACGTGCGTTTCAGCCACACGGGTTACAGCAAGGGGACGGCGCTGGGGGAGTTGCAGCGGTTGTTGGGAATCCGGCCGGAGGAGACGCTCGCCGCGGGGGATCATCTCAATGACCTGCCGATGCTGGTGCCGAAGTTTGCGCGGTATCTGGTGGCTCCGGCGAATGCGGTTCCCGTGGTGAAGGCGCAGGTGGCCGGATACGGCGGTTGGAACATGACCGAGCGGACAGGCATGGCGGTGCTGGCCGGGATTGATCGGGCCCTCGCCGGGTAAGCTGCGTGCCCTCACGCGGTGCAATGCAAAGCCACGAGAACTCCGCCGGGTGAGGGCACCCGGCCTTCAACAGTTTGGGGGATGGCTGACGAGGTCACGAGGCAGGATTGGAGGGAGTTCCCAGTCTCCAGTCGCCAGATTCCAGAACTGGAAACTGGAATCTGGGAACTGGGAACTTTGACCCCAGTCTCCTGACGTCGACTGCTACGTCGGGCGCTACCTCGTCGTTGCGCGGCCGCGGGTCGGGGCTACGGTGGCAGACAATGGCGAAGAAAGTCGAACTGGCCCTGAAGGTGGGCGATGTGGCACCGGAATTCGCGGTGCCCGCAACCGATGGACAGGTGGTGCGGTTGTCGGCGCTGCGCGGCAAGCACGTGATCCTGTATTTCTACCCGAAGGACGATACCCCCGGGTGCACGAAGGAGGCCTGCGCGTTCC
>JBIKWS010000731.1:0-2777 GCA_044356195.1 Cyanophyceae cyanobacterium | reverse complement strand
AAACGCACCTGATGCTCGAGTCGCTCCGTGTAGCGTCCCAGCCAGTAAAGGTTGTCCGCCACCCGGCTCGGAACGTCCGCCGGTGCCCGGTCCAACCGCACCACCTGCCCCCCCGGCTTCAGCAACGTCACCGGGTCCACCGGTCCCGAGGAAAGCACCCACGTATCCTTGGATCCGCCGCCGCGCTGCGCCGAAACCACCGGTGAACCTGGCGTTGGCGAAAACCGTGTTAGTCCACCGGGCATCACCACCCACGAATCCGGTCCATTCGCCGCCACGTAGGTCCGCAGCACCAGCGGCCGCGGCTCCCACGTTTCCCCATTCCACACGGGTGTGGTCGACAGATCCACGCGCTCCTGAGCCACGTACTCCGCCGGTGCCGCCTCCAACCTCGCCAGAAACCGCCGTCGCGCCTCGCCCTCCAGTTCCTCGCTGAACACCGGATCTGCCGCTCCCCCGAAGGTCCGCTTCCACACCACGCGCCCCGTCGAGGCCAACGCCGCCCGCCGCCCCGCCTCCTGCCCCGCCCACCACGCCGGAGCCGATGGCAGCATCAGTTCCTGCCCCAGCCATCGCCGCGAAAGCTCCGGCAGGAACGGCAGGAACGCCGGCGACTCCACCAGCCCGGACCCCAGCGCATTGGCGATCACCACGTTCCCTGCACGCGCCGCATCCACCAGCCCCGAAACCCCGAGGAATGACTCCGCCCGCAGTTCCAACGGATCACAGAACGTGTCGTCCACCCGTCGCAGGATCACGTCCACCGGCCGCAATCCTTCCAGTGTCTTCAGGTAAACCCGGCGGTCCCGCACCGTCAGATCACCACCTTCCACCAACGGGAAGCCGAGGTATCGCGCCAGGTAGGCGTGCTCGAAATAGGTTTCGTTGTAGGGCCCCGGCGTCAGAAGCACCACGTTCGGCGTCCCCGCCGTACGCGTTGCCGCACCCCGGAGTCCATCCCTCAGCCCCGCAAAGAATCCCGCCAACCGCGCCACGCCGCAATCCCGGAACTCATCGGGCAAAACACGCGACAGGATGATCCGATTCTCCAACGCATACCCGGCACCCGAAGGTGCCTGCGTACGATCCGCCAGAACGCACCAGCGCCCATCCGGCCGCCGCGCCAGGTCCACCGCGTGAAGGTAAAGATGCCGGCCTCCCGGAGGATGCAATTCATGACACGCCCTCAGGAAGGACCCACTCCCATGCACCATCGCCGCCGGAATCCATCCTTCCCTGATGCTCCGCTGTTCTCCGTAGAGGTCGCCGAGCAACCGGTCGAGAAGCCGCGTCCGCTGGACCAGGGCACGCTCCAGACCCGCCCATTCCTCCGGGGCCACACAAAACGGAATCAGATCGAGGCTCCAACCACGCTCCAGTCCTTCCTCGGAGCCGTACACGTTGTACGTGACACCGTGCTCCCGAAGAAGCCGACGCGCCGCATCCCTTCGCCGCAACAGATCAACCGGGGCCAGGGCAGACAACTGCGGCACCAGATCGCGCCACGCAGGCCGGAGAGCCCCGCTTCCGTCATAGAGCTCATCGTGAACCCCCACACGGGAGCGGTAACCCGGCAGTAAGCCAGGCTTCCGTTCCAGGGAACTCTTCACGTCGCTCATCAACCAAAGGTTACGCGCTCACACCAGCCAGTGGCAACCGGCTGCATGGGAAGTTTCTTCTACCCCATCCGGGTCTCACGGCAGGAATACCGACGAATGTCTGCTTCCCGATCCGGATGCGTGGCCAGCAAGCCGTCCACGGTCCCGCCTTCGAAGATTCCGGGATCAAACCCCGGCGCCAGCGTGCATCCATACATGGCAAAGCGTCCGCCCGCGATCAGGTGCCCCGCCTGCCACACGCCCGCCGGCACCACCCACTGCACCTCGTACCCGCGCAACGGATCCGGCCCGAGGATCACGTCCCGGCTCGTCCCATCCGGATACAGCAGGATCAACCGCAGCGGATCTCCCGCATGGAAATGCCAGATCTCGTCCGTGCTCAACCGGTGGAAGCCCGATTCACTCCGGGGCTCCTCACAGTACAGTCCCAGCATCACCGTTCCCGCCGAGCGCCCAGGCGCGACCTCTACCGGTGATCGATAGGTCTCCACGAACAACGTTCCTTCCACGGGCAGCGGCTTGAACCCATGCCGCGCCACCAGGTCCGCGATCATCGTCGCCGTCGAATCCCCACCTGCCGCACCCACCGCACTCATCCCACCACCTCCAGTCCTGCGAACACCGCATCCACCAACGCCTGCGTCCGCTCGCTCAACGCCACACTCGCACCCACTGCCGGCCCGGCCGGCTCCAACGCCAGAACCGCAAAATCCTCCATCATCTGCACCGATTGGCGACGCGCCGCCGGCGTCAGCACCCGCACGAACGCCGAAGGTCCCGCCAAGCCTGACTTCTGCGTGAACCCCACGCCGTAGTCCTTCTCCGGGATCAGGAATCCACCCACCCAGTCCAACACGAAGTCGTCCATCGAAATCACCCCACGCTGTCCCATCAACTGCAGATCCATCAGGCACGCGCCCACCGTGTACCCCGCATCCCACGTTGATGTGCAACCGTCCGACAACTGAACCACCCCGGCCCCACGCAGGAACCCACCCGTCACCACATCCTTCCTCGCAAACCCATGCGCGCCGACCAACGCCGCATCTGCCGCCGCGAACTCCGCCAGCGCCCGCATGCAGTACCACGCCATGTCGCCGATCGCCCCCGTCGGTTCCTTCGATGGTTGCAACCGGATGTTGTTCCGGTCTGCCGACG
>JBIKWS010000730.1:0-2779 GCA_044356195.1 Cyanophyceae cyanobacterium | reverse complement strand
CGTCCAACGACCGCACCCGGACCTCCGTGTCGGAAATCTGCCGGGCGCCCTCGGCCACCAACTCGGCCATGCGACCCACGTTGCCTGTCTTGGAATCGAAGAGCACCAGGATGCGATTCATGTCGCAGCAGTGTCTCCCACATCAGGCATGAAAGGCCAGACGGAGAACAGGCAGACGGACACACCTCGCCCAGGGCCTGGAAGCAATTGTCCACGGGAGCCGTCCGCTCCTTACTGCGGTGACGCCGCCTTCTGCGCTTCCTTGATCACGGCGTCGAAAGCCGGCTTGGGCTGGTTCTCGCCATCAAAGAGCAGCGGCTTGCCCGCAGCGCGCCAGGACACGGCGTCGTTCACTCCCCAGAGGGTGACCATCTTCACCTTGTCGCGATGCTTCACGAATGCGCGGAAGATTCCGGCGTAGGCGTCCGCCAACTTGCGGTCGGCGTCGCTGACAAGTCCGCCCTGGGTGGTGGCCGCGTTGGCGGCGATGTCTGCACCCGTGCCGCGCTGTCCGCCCTGCGCGCTGTTGATGTCGAGTTCGGTGATGTGGATGGGAAGGCCGTCAGGGGGACAGCCGGATCTTGACGTTGGTCAGGGCCTTTCCGGCGCGATCGGTCAGCCGCATGGCACCCTGCCAACTGTTCTGTAGGTTGATGACCTTGAACACGAGAACGTTGATCCCCGGCTTGAGCGTGATCTTGCCCTTGTCTGCATCGAGCGTGAGCGGTCTCGCCTCGGAGAAGGCGTAGATGTCCACGCCGTTGAAGTAGATCCGGCCCTGATCATTGCTGCCCACGGCGATGATCACGTCCGGGATCTCCCGGTCGCACTCGACGTAGGTCACCATGAACCCCGCCGACTGGTCGTTCTGGGACTTCAGGACGGCGTTGAAATCGAGGTGATTGGTGGGAGCAGTGACGGCCTTCCACGTGAGTTGGCGACCGTTCACGGTCACCGCGTCGCCGGTCTTGGGTTTGAGCTTTGCCTCCTCCGGGACCTGCGAACGCATCAGGAGTTCGCCAGCGTCGGCCCCTTCGGGCAGCGGGATCGGCGCGAGGACGAGCCAGTCGCGGATATAACCCTCGGGGTCGAGGGTCGTGGTGTCGGCGGCACCGAGCGGAGTGATGGCCAGTGCCCAGAGGGTGGCCAGACCGAGGATATAGGATCGTGTCTTCATGATCATTCGAAGTCTTCGACCTTCCGCACTGGAACCGTGATGCCGTCCTTCGGAGGCGTCTTCAGCGTGGCGAGATAGGTCAGGATGTCCTCCAACTCCTGTTCTTTCAGCAGCGCGCCCAACGGCGGCATGGGCGAAATCGGCAGGTTTTCAAATCCCTTGGCCATTTTCGCGTTCGGGTCCATGAGGCTTTCGAGGATGTATGCCCGATCCCCACGGACGGCGATGCCGTCCAGGATGGGACCGATGTCGCCGCCCTTTCCGCCGACCCGGTGACACGCAGCACACGCCGCGGTGGGACTGTTGTAGAACAGATCCTCGCCGCGCTTCGGATCACCCGCCGTGATCTTGACCTCATTTTCGCCGACGCCGGACACCTTGTGGATGCGGCCCAGCAAGGTGACCGAATCACTGAGGAACGGGTCCTCGTTGTTGATGGCCGTGCGTGGCAACTGGCCCACAACCGTCTGGATCGCCGGGATCGTCGGGAACTCCAGCAACTTCACGAACGCGGCCTGGCGCGTGATGAGGTCCGGGTCCTGGATCACCGGACTGCTGAAGAAGAGCAACCGCCCCGCCTCGGTCGCCGGAAGGGCGCGGATGGCGTTGCGGCGAAGGGCGGCATCCTTGGAGAGGAGCGCCGATTGGTGAGTGTCCTTGTCGAGGGCGTCGAGGCCCGCGAGGGACCACAGGGCATGGATCGCCCCCTTCCCGCCGTTGCCGGAGCGGACGCGTTTCTTCAATGCAGGAACCGCATCGGACCGCTTGCCCTCCAAGATCAACCGCTGGGCCGTGAGGCTCCAGAACTGGTTGGCGCTCTCCAGCGCGGCGACGATCTCGGGCGTCTTGGCCTGGGCCAACGACTGGACCGGACTCCTCGGACCATCCTTCCACACAACCCGGTAGATCCGGCCGTGGGTCTGGTCGCGCAGATCGTTTTCCGTCTTGTAGGCACCCCCGAGGCCTGTCGTGGCCTGGACGCCCGCGGACTGGACGCTCGGGGTCGGGTTGTGCTGGATGATGAAGCTGTAAAAGTCGATGACCCAGACCGCACCGTCGGGACCCACTTCAGCAAAGATCGGCGACATCCACTCGTCCGTGCTCGCGAGGAGGTTGCCCGCGTCGGTCGCCTTGTAGCCGCCGCCATCGGGTTGGATGTCCACGATGCCAATCAACTTGGCCGTGGGCTCCGTCACGAGGGCCTTGCCCTGCAAGCGCGGTGGCAAGGCATCGCTGACCATGAACCCATGGCCCGCGGCGGCGGTATAGCCGCCGAAGTTGTCCACCATGCGGACGTTCGGTGTGTTCGGATGCATCCGCATGCCCGGTGCCAATGATTTGGCGGAAGGCAACCGCCGCACATTGGCTGCGGGCCGTTCGGGCTCGTTGTTGCCGTCGAGGCGATAGCCCGGCCGGAATCCGTTCCCGCCACCACCGCCGCCGGGACCGCGCCGTCCGCCGAAGCCCGGTTGCGTGGGGTTCAGGATGTGGGCTGGCAGGTAGCCATAGAACGTCGGGTGTCCATTGGCGGTCGACCCGAAGACATCGCCAGCGGCGTTGAGACCGAAGCCCCAGGTGTTGTTGTTGAACTGATGGAGGAAC
>JBIKWS010000729.1:0-2780 GCA_044356195.1 Cyanophyceae cyanobacterium | reverse complement strand
CTGTCGAACTTCCAGGCACTCGTTGCTGCACTGTAACCCACGCGCCGTCTGAAACGCACATTTTCCGCCACCGGCACGCAAAGGAATAATCCGTTCCCCAGGCAATGGGGTCGCGTCTAAATATTATACATTTTACCCGCCCGCATCACGGGCGCATCACGCCTCCCAACCCCTTCTGTAGGCCGGGTGCCCTCACCCGGCGGAGATCCCGGTGCGCCGCGTGAGGGCACTCGGCCTGCACTCGAAGTTGCCTCCCCACGAGGCTGGCGATGCCAACGTCCTTCCTGCACGCTTGCTCCCATGCGAATGGTCCTGTCCGTCGCGTGCTCGGCGGTTTTGCTCCTCACCGGTTGCCAGAGCACCGTCCTCCCTCCCGCAAACCCTCCCCTCACCGCAGCGTCCGTGCTGGCCTCCGCCCGGCCGGACGACTGGCGGAAACCGGATCCGCAAAACCTCCTGTGCATGGATTTCGGGAAGGGCCGCGTCGTCATCGAACTCCTACCCCTCCTTGCGCCGCGTCACGTGGCCAACGTCCAGGCCCTCGTCCGTGAGGGTTACTTCGATGGCCTCGCCATCGTCCGCGTGCAGGACAATTACGTGGTGCAATGGGGTGATCCAAATGCCGAGAAACCGGAACTGGCCCGGCCGATCCGTACCGCGCAACGGCATCTCCCGGCGGAACTGGAGTTCCGACTGCCTCCATCCGTGCCCTTCCATCCACTGCCCGACGGTGACATCTATGCGCCGCAAGCCGGATTCCTCGACGGCATGCCGATCGCCCGCGATCCGAAGTCCGGCAAATGCTGGCCCATCCACAGCTACGGCATGGTCGGTGCGGGGCGCGACAACGCCCTCGACAGCGGCGGTGGTGCGGAATTGTACGTCGTCTCCGGCCAGGCACCGCGGCACCTCGATCGCAACGTCACGCTCTTTGGTCGCGTGCTCCAGGGCATGGATCGCCTGACCGCCCTGCCCCGGGGGCCGGCCCCGATGGGCTTTTATGAGAAGCCGGAAGACCGCATTCCCATCCATTCCATCCGCCTCGCCTCGGACCTGCCGGAATCAGAGCGGCCGAAGATCGAGATCCTGCGCACGGACACGGAAACCTTCCGTCGCTGGGTCGAGGCCCGACGCAGCCGTCGGGAGGAATGGTTCCATCACGCTGCCGGACGCATCGACGTGAGCAACATCCCCATCCCCGTAAGATGATTTCACGGATTGTGGAGGGGGTGTCGGTCCACAGATTTCACAGATTGCACAGATTGCTGGGTGGTTGATTCACCCGGCGGGTAATTTCCGGGTCGGCGTCTCGGTTGCACGCTGCGTGCTGGGCGGTCCCTCGACTTGCCCGGCGCCCGTCTCGTTCGAGAACTCGGGAGGCGCGCATCACCACCCGCAGGAAATCTGTGCAATCTGTGCAATCTGTGGACACCCACCGCCCCTCTAATCCCGAAATCCGTGAAATCGCGATCATCAGGAATCGGATTCCCACCGGAAGCGCCAGAGGGCCACGCCGCCGAAGATCGCGGTCCACAGGGCGAGGGCGGCGGCCGGCTGCAGGACGGCATCGAATCCGAGGGCGCGCCACGTCATGGCGTCGAAGGCATCGACGGACCACCGCGTGGGTGTGAGAAGCGACACCGTCTGGAGCCAGGAGGGGAAGAGGAAGGCCGGCATCCATCCGCCGCCGACCATGACGAGCACGAGGATCACGGCGATCGAGACGCCTCGGGTTCCGCCCTGAGTGCGACCGAGTGCGGCGAGCATGAGGCCGAGGGCTGCGGCCATCGTGGAGGTCAGACCTAGGCACAAAAGGAAGCCCGGCCAACTGCCCTGCACCCGCACCCCGAAGACGGCCATCGAAAACCCAAAGCAAACCGCCAGGCACAGTGCGGCCACCACGGCGTAGGCGGCCCCCTTGGCGAACAGAAGTGTCGATCGCCTCACGGGGGCAGCACGCAACCGCTTGAACCACCCGGATTCCCGTTCGCGGAGCAATCCGGTGGCGAGTTCCACCATCGACATCAGCACAAACTGCAGGCCGATCCCCGCGAACGAATGGGCGAATCCGTTGTAGCGCGCCTCGGCCTTGGCCGTGACGGGTTGCGGATCGATGGCGAACGGCATCGGCAATCCGAATTCACCCTCCGAGGTGCGATTGGTCGAGGCAGACGCGGCCGCCGATTCGCTCGCTTTCTGGTTCACCCAGTCCCGGACGGGTTCGAGCATCCGCCGGTACATCGCCCGATCGTCGTCGGACAAGTCCTGTGCGGACGCGATACGTTCCAACTGTTCAGCGATCCATTCCTGGCCGCGCGACCAACTCAGGGTGTTCCTCACCAGCGATTCGATCACCTTGGGCACCAGCATTCCCTCGACGACCTGCCGTTCGATGCTGCGCGACGGATCGTAGAGGAGGGTCAGGCGCGGGCGACGATTGGTGTCGAACAACCCGGCGGGCGCATCCGCACCAAAGCCCGCGGGCAGGATCAGACCCACCGGCACCCGACCAGCGAGGACCTGCGCCCGGACGGCGTCCGCGTTGGTGACCGTCACGCGAAAGGCGGAGTCCGAGAGGAAGTTTGAAATGACACCCCGCGAGACGGCGGAACCGTCGAGGTCCGCGATCCACACCCCGGTGCCGCCGCGGGATTTCGAACCGGAGCCATCGGTGAGGAATCCGAAGAACGACGCGATGAAGATGGGCACCGCGACGTACATGATGACGGCCCGTCGATCGCTGAAGAACAGCGTCAGCTCGGCTCGCATCAGGGCTCGGA
>JBIKWS010000077.1:0-9942 GCA_044356195.1 Cyanophyceae cyanobacterium | reverse complement strand
CGGGGAGATCATTTTCCCCAATTAGGGCGGGATTACCCGACGCGGAGTCGACCAAGACGATACGCATTCCCGAACATCGGAGGACTGGGATGACGGGAGCGAACCTGCCGTCACCTTGACTTGCCGGCAGTGTGCGTCGATATAGCGGACCGGAATTATGGTGTGCCAGCTCTGCAAGCAGAAGGATGCGACCGTCCACCTGACGCAGATCGTTGAGGACGAGATGAAGAAGCTCGATCTCTGCGAATCGTGCGCGAAGCAGAAAGGTGTGAACGATCCGACAGGTTTCTCGCTGGCGGAGCTGTTGCTCGGCGCGGGGGGGGCGGAGGCGGAAGTGCCGGTGGAGGCCAAGCCCGGCGGGGCTGTTGCCGAGCCCAAGTGCTCTCGCTGCGGCATGACCCAGACCGAGTTCAAGAAGAGCGGGCGCATGGGATGCTCGGATTGCTACAGCGCCTTCGCTGATTCCTTGGAGGGGTTGCTGAAGGGGATGCACAAGGGCACAGCCCACCGCGGAAAGATTCCTGCATCCCTCAGGACTGCCCTCGACCAGAAAGCGACCCTTGATGTCCTCTCCGCGAAGCTTCAGGCAGCGATTGCGTCCGAGGATTTCGAACAGGCCGCCCGGGTTCGGGATGAAATCAAGGCCATCAAGTCCGCTGCCTGAACAAACGGACACCGCATGAACCTTCTGGAGTTTCTGACGCCCTCGGCCGAGGTCTGCCGCAGGACCGGTCCTCACGACAAGATTGTCTATTCCTCGCGGGTGAGGCTGGCACGCAACCTTCCCGACGTGCCCTTTCCTGGACACGGCAAGAAAGCGGATCGTGTCCGCGTCTACGACCAGTTGCTCCCCGCCATCCAATCGGTTCCGGCGATGGGTGGGGCCCTGGGGGAATCCCTGGAACGACTGACTCCCTCGGACAAGCAATTGCTGGTCGAGCGGCATCTCATCAGCCGCGAGCACGCGGCGAAGGGTGCTGGCAGCGGGTTCGTCCTGAACCGTGAGGAATCGCTGTGCGTGATGGTCAACGAGGAGGATCACCTGCGCATGCAGGCTCTCCGGCCAGGCCTTCAACTCCGGGAGGCATGGGAGGCCATTGATGCCTTCGATACCGCCTTGCAGGAGCGCGTGCAGTTCGCCTTTTCCCCTCAGTACGGCTACCTGACCGCCTGCCCGACGAATCTGGGGACCGGCATCCGCGTCAGCGCGATGCTCCACCTTCCCGGCTTGGTACTTTCGGAGCAGGTCAGCCAGATCATCCAGGCGGTGAACAAGCTCGGGCTTGCTGTCCGCGGTCTTTATGGCGAGGGCACCGAGGCCTTGGGGAACATCTTCCAGGTCTCCAACCAGATGACGCTGGGCGAATCCGAGAGTGAGATCGTCGAGCGCATCAATAAGGTCCTCCAGCAGGTCATCGAGCACGAGGAGAACGCCCGGGCGATGCTGTTGGAGAAGAAGGCGCGCGTCGTGTTCAACCACGTCGGCCGGGCTTTCGGCATCCTTTCCCACGCCCACACCATTTCGTCCAAAGAGACGATGAACCTTCTCAGCCTCCTGCGATTGGGAGTTGATCTGGGAATCCTTCCACCCGTCGCCAGGCCGGCCGTCGATGAATTGCTCCTGCTGACGCAGCCCGCCCATCTCCAGGCCCTCTTCACCAAGGGAGAAAAGCTGAGCGCGGAGGAACGTGACAGCACCCGGGCCGATGTCCTCCGCGAGCGGTTGCGCTCGATGGATCGGCCGGCACATGCCGGATTCGGGGCGCGCACCGCACCGGGTCCTGATCCCGTTCCCTGAAAGGGCGGCTTTCGCTGCCGGGTGACGGAGCGCTCCAATCATGAGCGTTTCCGCCCATTCCTGATCCCCTTCGACGAGCAAACCGGTGTTTTCCTCCGTCCTCGTGCCCTCCCACGGGTTATTCCTGAGCCGAAGGGAAGGAGGTCGGGCCTGCAAGTTGATGGGAAAGTCTTTTGACGTGGTATTGCGCGGTGGCCACATTGGCCTCACCAAACGCAGCCAGTCGGTTGCGTACGGCGCATTCCCATGAGCGAAGAGAATCTCAACAGTTTCACTCCGCGTGCCCAGCAGGTCCTCGCGCTGGCCCGGAAGGAGGCAGACCGCTTCAACCACAACTTTGTGGGTACCGAGCACCTCCTGCTTGGCCTGATCAAGTTGGGGCAAGGGGTCGCCGTCAACGTGCTCCAGAAAATGGGGCTCGATCTCGAAACCGTGCGAACCGAGGTGGAGAAAGAGGTTCGCACCGGCGCCGAACAGAAGGTCACCGGCAACATCCCCTACACCCCGCGGGTGAAGAAGGTGTTGTCCCTGGCCGGCAAGGAAGCCAAGGCCCTCAATCACACTTACGTCGGCACCGAGCACATCCTCCTCGGACTCCTACGCGAGGGCGATGGCGTCGCCGCGAAGGTGCTCAAGAACCTGGATGTCGATATCGAGCAGTGCCGCCAGGAGATCCTCAAGGAACTCGATCCCCAGTATCCCCAGGGCGAGGGGACGCCTCCCGGTGGATCGGACGAACAGCTGACCAACGAAGGCGAAGGGGCGAAGGGCAAGGACGCCAAGGGCAAGGGCGACAACCGGACCCCGGCCCTCAAGGCCTTTGGACGGGACCTGACCGAGTACGCCAAGAAGGGCGACATGGATCCGGTCATCGGGCGCCAGTCCGAGATCGAGCGTGTCATCCAGATCCTCTGCCGCCGGACGAAGAACAACCCTGTCCTCCTGGGCGAGGCGGGTGTTGGCAAGACAGCAATCGTCGAGGGCCTGGCGATGGAGATTTCCAAGGGCAATGTCCCTGAGATCCTCCAGAACAAGCGTATCGTGACGCTGGATCTCGCGCTGATGGTCGCCGGTACCAAGTACCGTGGTCAGTTCGAGGAGCGGATCAAGGCCGTCATGGACGAGATCCGCCGCACACGGAACATCATCCTGTTCATCGACGAGTTGCACACCATCGTTGGCGCCGGTTCTGCCGAAGGCACGATGGATGCCTCCAACATCTTCAAGCCCGCGCTGAGCCGCGGCGAGATGCAGATCATCGGGGCCACCACGCTCACGGAGTACCGCAAGTACATCGAGAAGGACTCCGCCCTCGAGCGTCGCTTCCAGACCGTGAAGGTCGAGCCGCCCTCCGTGGACGACGCGATCATCATCCTCAACGGCCTCAAGCCGAAGTACGAGGAGCACCACAAGGCGGAATTCACCAACGATGCCATCGAGGCCTGCGTGAAGTTGTCCGACCGTTACATCACGTCGCGCTTCCTCCCGGACAAGGCCATCGATGTGATGGACGAAGCCGGAGCCCGCGCGCGTATCGGTGCCATGCAGCGTCCGCCGGACGTCAAGGACCTCGAAATCGAGATCGAGCAGGTCAAGACGAAGAAGGAGCAGGCGATCAAGGATCAGGACTTCGAAGGCGCTGCCCAGCTTCGCGACCGCGAGAAGCAATCCAAGGAGAAGCTGGAGCGCATCCTTGCCGAGTGGAAACAGCACAAGGAAGAGCGCCGGGTGACCGTCAGCGAGGACGACATCCTCCAGGTGGTTGCCAAGTGGACGGGCATCCCCTTGAAGCGCATGGGCCAGACCGAGACCCAGAAGCTCCTGACCGTGGAGGTTGAGCTCGGAAAGATCGTCATCGGTCAGCAGGATGCGGTGACAGCATTGGCGAAGGCCCTGCGCCGCGCCCGCACCGACCTCAAGGATCCGCGTCGGCCGATTGGCTGTTTTGCCTTGCTGGGACCCACCGGCGTCGGAAAGACGCTGCTGGCCCGCACGCTGGCGGAGCAGATGTTCGGGAGTGCGACGGCTCTGGTCCAACTCGACATGTCCGAGTACATGGAGAAGTTCACGGTCAGCCGTCTGGTCGGTTCACCCCCCGGTTACGTGGGCTACGAGGAGGGCGGCCAGCTGACCGAGAAGGTCCGGCGCCAACCCTACTCGGTGGTGTTGTTCGACGAGATCGAGAAGGCGCACCCCGACGTGATGAACATGCTCCTGCAGATTCTGGAGGAGGGGAAGCTCACGGATTCATTGGGCCGCGTCGTTGATTTCCGGAACACCATCGTCCTGCTGACCTCCAATGTGGGTTCCGAGGTCGTGCGGAAGCAGGCGGTCATGGGATTTGGGAAGCAATCCGATGATGGGGATCACGAGCTGATGCGTGGTCGCATCCTGGAGGAAGCCCGCAAGGCATTCCGCCCGGAGTTCATCAACCGCCTGGATGACGTGATCGTCTTCCGCACGCTCGGCAAGCCGGAGTTGGTACGGATCCTTGAGCTCGAAGTGGCCAAGGTCCTCGAACGGATCCGCCGCAAGGGAGTCACGGTCATCCTGGACGAGAAGGCCAAGGACTTCCTGATCGAGAAGGGATACGATCCGCAATACGGAGCCCGGCCCATGCGCCGTTCTGTCGAGCGGTACCTCGAGGATCCGCTCGCGGAGGAGATCCTGAAGGGCTCCATGTCACCCGTGGGTGCCGTGCAGGTGACTGCGGATGGGGAGAAGTTGGTTTTCACCCAACCGCAGACGAGTGCTGAAGGAGCTGCGCTGAGTTCCTGAGGTGGACGGGCGCATGATGGCGGCTCCGTAAAAGCCCGGGCTCGTCCGCCTCTGGCGGCACGGCCCGGGTTTTCTGTCCCCACTGGACACAGAATTGTTCGTAATGAGTGTTTGAACCCGGCGGATTCCGCGACATTCTCACATATCGATGCGTTCCATCCTCATCGGCCGCATCCAGGAAGTCTTGGTGGATCTCGGGGAGATCCTGATCCTGTGCAAGGAGACCGTCGTCTCGGTGCGGTATCACCGTCCCTCGTGGAGGGACTTCCTGGGCCAGCTGTATTTCATCGGCGTCAAGAGCCAGACGGTTGTCGTCACGACAGGTGCGGCGACCGGCATGGTCTTGTGTGCCCAGACCTTCCTCCAGTTCCATAAGTTCAAGATGGACACGGCCGCAGGTGCCGTGGTCTCGGTTGGCATGTGCAGTGAATTGGGACCGGTCCTTGCCGGACTCATGCTCACCGGCCGCGTCGGTGCGGCCATGGCTGCCGAACTGGGGACGATGAAGGTCACCGAGCAGATCGACGCATTGCGTACCTTGGCAACCCACCCGGTGGACCATCTGGTCGTGCCGCGTGTTTTGGCCACCGTGGTGTCCGCCCCACTCCTCACCATTGAGTCGGTGTTCGTTGGCATCGTGGCCAGCTACCTGGTGGGTGTGAATTTGCTGGGTATCGATGGTGCCTATTACCTGTCGAACATGCGCCGGTTGACGGACCCTGAGGACGTGATCATGGGCCTGATCAAGGCAGCGGTTTTTGGGGTCATCATCTCGAGCGTGAGTTGTTACAAGGGGCTTAACTGTCGAGGTGGCGCGGAAGGTGTAGGACGGGCCACGACCGAGTCCGTGGTCATGGCCAGCATCAGCATCCTCATCGTC
Organism: Cyanophyceae cyanobacterium; assembly: GCA_044356195.1. Lineage (GTDB taxonomy): Bacteria > Verrucomicrobiota > Verrucomicrobiia > Limisphaerales > UBA9464 > UBA6176. The sequence goes on along the minus strand of JBIKWS010000077.1, from coordinate 4,486 downwards.
AACTTCTTCCTGACGCTGCTGCTCATCCGGTTGTTTTTCGGGCCCTGAGGAAAACGCATGATCGAGGTCAAAGACGTCTACAAGAGCTTCGGTACCCAGGCAGTCCTGAAAGGTGCGAGCCTTCGCATCGAGGAGGGGGAAGCGGTTGTGATCATCGGAAGATCCGGTGGTGGCAAAAGCATCCTGCTGAAGCACGTCATCGGGCTGCTTCGGCCTGATTCCGGAAGCGTCCTTTTTGGCGGGCACGATCTGGCGTGCATGGACGAGCGCGAGTTGCTGGGCGTCCGGCGGAAATTCGGCATGTTGTTCCAGATGGCCGCCCTGTTTGACTCGTTGAACGTGTTTGAAAACGTGGGCTTCGTCCTCCGGCGCGAACGCAAGCACACGGAAACCGAGATCCGGGCGTTGGTGGCCGACGCCCTCGACCGCGTGGAGTTACCCGGCATCGAGCATAAGATGCCGTCGGAACTCTCGGGTGGCATGCGCAAGCGGGTGGGACTTGCGCGCGCCATCGTGTATCGACCCCAAATCGTTCTGTATGACGAACCGACTACCGGACTGGACCCTATCGCCGGCGACCGGATCGACCGACTGATCCGGAGGGTATGGGAAGAATTGAAGGTGACCAGCATTGCCGTGACGCATGACATGAAAAGCGCCCGCACCATCAGCAACCGGATTTTGATGCTCCACGAGGGGCGGATCTACGCGGATGCTCCCACTGATCAGATCCTGCGATCGTCCGATCCGCTCATCTACAACTTCGTCAATGGAATCGCCACGCCTCGGGCTCAAACGACTTAAAGCATGGAAAAGTCCAATCAAGGTTTGAAGGTCGGGATCTTTGCATTGTTCGCCCTGTGTCTGGCGGCAGCGCTGATCCTGAGCTTCTCGAAATCGTCGGGTCCATGGACGCCACAGATCCATGTCACCTTTGAATCCACCGAGGTGGGCGGCCTCGTCAACGGGGCCAAGGTCATGATCGCCGGTGTGCCGGTAGGGCATGTCGAGGCCGTTGAGCTCGGGGCAGGTGGACGCCGCGTGTTCATCCGTTGCGCGATCCTGAAGAAGTTCACGATTCACCGGGATGCCTTGATAGAGATCCAACAGAGCGGTTTCCTGGGGGATCAGTACATTTCCATCACGCCGACGCTAAACGAGGGCGCGGTCCTCGAAGACGGGGCCAAGATGGATGTGGCGGCCCCCTTCAACATGATCGAGGCGGCGCGCAAGGCTTCCGGATTGATGCAACGGCTGGATGCCACTGCGGCGAAGCTCGACTCCGCCATCACCCGGGTAGACCGCGTGTTGTTGGCGGAACCGGTGCTGCGGGACCTCACCAATGCCTTCGGCAACTTCAATCGGATCTCGGAGCGCGCGGATGCAGCGATAGCGGAAGTCCAAAGCCTGGTGGCGACGAATTCTCCAGCCGTCGGAATCACCCTGTCGAACCTCAACGCGTTTACGATTACCCTTCGGGATACGGCAACAAACATTTCGGGTGTTGTGGATGCCAACAAGGCGTCCGTCCAGACGACCCTCAACAACCTCGCCTCTGCCTCCGATGACCTGAAGCAACTCTCCGGCGACCTCCGCAGTGGCCAAGGGGTGGTGGGCGCGCTCTTCAAGGATGCCGGAATGCGGACGCAGGTGGAAGGCATCGTCCAGAACATGGGGACCGTGTCGTCCAACCTCAGCCGCTTTGGTCTGTTGTGGAAGCCGAAGACGACGAAGCCGTTGACGAACGATTTCCGTTATCCCGGGAGGAGTCCGTTCCGCTGAGGTGGTGGGCAGGGATTTGAACGAAACGTTCTTGGATGAAGACAGGGGCACTGCTCAGGAAGCTGGAGGCTGAAGTTGGGACGGACGAGTTGAGTTTCGCCGATGCCGATCTCCAGTCGCACGCGGGCGACAAATGGTTTGCCTCGGCGCGCCCCGAAGCCGTCGTGCGGGCCCGTTCCACCCAGACTGTCTCGCACGTTCTCGCCTTTGCGCACCGTCACGGGATCCCGGTGACACCGCGCGGTGCCGGTCACGGTTACGTGGGCGGATGCGTCCCGGTGAACGGAGGCATCGTGCTTTCTGTCGCCGGGATGAAGCGGATCCGCCGGATCTCCGCGAAGGATTTCGTGGCGGTGGTGGAACCCGGCGTGCTGACGGCAACCTTGCAGGCCGCGGTCGAGAAACGCGGTCTCTACTACCCGCCGGATCCTGCGAGCCGCGCGGATTGCAGCATCGGGGGAAACATCGCCACGAACGCCGGTGGACCACGGTGCCTGAAGTATGGGGTGACGCGTGACTACGTCCTTGGGTTGGAGGTGGTGCTGGCAGACGGAACCGTCGTCCCTCTGGGAGGACAGACCCACAAGAACAAGACGGGGTTCGACCTGCACCGCTTGTTCGTGGGGAGCGAGGGAATGCTGGGCGTCGTTACCCGCGCAAACCTGAAGCTCCTGCCGCTGCCACCGTTTCGGGCGTGCCTGGGAGTCGGCTTCGAGTCGATGGACACGGCGATCGCCGGACTGGGAGCGGTCTTTGCTTCGGGCCTGCTTCCCTCGGCGCTCGAGTTGGCCGATGCCTTCACCCTTGCCGCCGCCCGCAAGCGGACCGGCTCGGAACGATTGTCCGGATGCAACGCCCACATGATCGTCGAGTTGGATGGGCAGGAACGTTCCGTGCGGCAGGAACTGCGGGCGCTCAAGTCGGTGCTCGAAGGCTTTCAGCCCGTGTTCGTGGACCAGGGTTTCGGTCCGGACGGATGCGAGAAACTGTGGCAGTTGCGGCGGCAGTTCAGCTACGCGCTCCGGGATACCGGGCTCACGAAGCTCAATGAGGACGTGGTCGTTCCGAGGGGCAGCCTGAAGGCGCTGTTCCGATTGGCCGCCGGATTGCAGAAAAAACACGGCATCCAGGTTGCCTGCTTTGGCCATGCCGGTGATGGGAACATCCATGTCAACCTGATGGTTGACTGGAAGGATGCCGGTCAGCGTGAACGGAGCGAAGTGGCTCTGGACGAACTGTTCCACGGAGTCCTGAAGCTCGGCGGAAGCATCACCGGCGAGCACGGCGTGGGGTTGGCCAAGAAGCGCTGGTGGCCGAGCGCGGCCCCGGGTCCGGTGGATGCCCTGCATCGCACCATCAAGGCCGCACTCGATCCGAAGGGGATCCTCAACCCAGGCAAGTTCCTCGGTTGAGGATCCGGGGGGCAGGCGGCTCCCGCATGCACCCGATTCCTCCCGATTACTGCTTCTGCACGGCAAAGAATCCTGCGTCTGCCGACGGAAGGTTCGAGGTGCGGACGTGGGTCACCTTGCGGCCTCCGACGCTCAACACGGGGAGGGCAGGATCGACCCAGGCGCCGGTCAACGAGGACTTGGAGCGCAGGGAATATCCGGTGGCGGGGGCGTCCCAGGAGATCTTGTAGAGCGTGCCCGTAGGAACGGGCTGAACACCGGACGTGTCCTGGGCGACGTTTCGCCAGACTTCGGTGTTGAGCGACTCGATCGCAGTGAGGTCCTGGGCCAGGTTCGAGTTGAAGTCTGGATTCGTCCCCTGGATGGCAAACCGCCCGAAGGTGAACGCCTGATTCCTGGCCATCGTGTTGTCCATCTGCACCCCGAAGTGCGGGAACACATTGGCGAAACCGGCAAGCTTGTCCGCGGGAAGGAGACCCGTGATTCGGGATCCGTCAGGAGCGATCAGCGTGGCTTCGGCTCCCTTCATGGAAACTGTCCAGCGGCCGGTCACCGACGGGACATTCTCCATTCTTGCCAGCACTCCTGCGGCTTCGAACCGCGTGCCGTGCGCTCCCGCGGCCTCGGTCTTGTGGCTCAATAGCACGCTGTAGCTGCCGTTGGCAGCCTGGCGGATCTCGAGGAAGATCCCGTTTGGTTCGTTCCAGTCGGGCGATGTGCCGGGATCCGTCGTCTCCGTTCCGATCAACCACAGATAGGCAAACAGGTCTGGCGATCCCGCCGGGGGCGCCTGAACGATGTCCATCGAGTAATCCACCGCACCGGCCGAGTTGACCCACGAATACTTGGGCTCCGTCGTGCGGACCGATTGCCGCTGGTACTGGCCGCCCGTCCCAATGATCTCCAGGCCTGGCCGGACGGCGGACATCTGGATCGTCGGGGCCGGCCCAACCGTCTCGGAGACGAACCGGACATTGTCGAGCCAGTAGGTCACGGGGCCGTTGAAGTCCGATCCACCGAAGGCGATGTTGAGCGCGATGATGGCGTTGAAGGCGGAGGGAACGATTTCCTCCACATGGACCCAGCCATCCGCGGTGACCTGCTTGGACGTGTGCCAACCGGTCCATGCCCAGCCTGGGGTGCGCAGCGAGATCTGGGTGGTGTTGTAGTCGCCATCTGTGGAAGCGGGTTGGTTGGTATCGGCTTTCACGTCGTACGCGATCTTGGAGTAGGAGGTGAAGTCGAAGTCGGAGATGCGTTGGAGCACCAGATCCTGCCAGCTCGTGGAGGCA
>JBIKWS010000728.1:0-2791 GCA_044356195.1 Cyanophyceae cyanobacterium | reverse complement strand
CGCAGGCAGCGCCAGGGCGAAGGTTGGGTTGACGCTTTCGAGGGATGTGCGCCACTGAACGCTTTCGTCGGCGATGAGTGCGTGGAACCGACGTCCGTTTGTCCAGAGTTCCAGCAGCAGGGTGGCTGTGCTGAGGATGCGGGTTGTCTGGTACGCCCGAAGAAGGGTCGGATCCGGGCCTTGGAGATGCTGGGCGAAATGCAGGATGACCGCTGCGGCGACGACGACGAACGTGGGTTTCAGGTAACCACCGATGATGGACCAGGGCCCCTCCAAGCCCGACTCCAGGAAACCGCAGAGGGCGAATGGGACCAGGAGCGTGAAGGTCGTCAGCAGGGATCGCGTGGCGGTCCTGTCCGGTGCGGTCATGCGGGCCAGCGGCAGCAGTGCGCTGGCGCTCAGGACGCACAAGACCAGAAGCGCCAGGTATCCAGCGGCGGCTGGGGTCAGCAGGAAGGTCCCTGGGCTGGCGAGATTCACGACTTCGGCATACGGGAGATGATGCCTGAAACGATCCTCGATCGGGAGAACCGGGCATGCCCGCGATACACCAAATTAGTCAGAATTCAGTACCATCGGGTTTTCCAAATTTGGGTAATTTATGTGCTGGGTTTCGGTGTGGCTGGCGGTGCGCAGCGTGGCGAGGCGGCCGCACGTGCGAGGGCTTCCTGGAGTGTCGGCAGGCGCACGGGTTTGGCGAGGTAGTCGTCCATGCCGGCGGCGCGGCAGGCGGCTTCATCGCTGGCGAGGGCGTGGGCCGTGAAGGCCACGATGTAGGGGTTGCCGAAGACCCCGGGTTCGGACCGGATCGTTTGGGCGGTCTCGTAGCCGTCGACATCGGCCATCTGGCAGTCGAGGAGGAGGACGTCCACGGGTTGGGCCCGGAGGAACGCGAGGGCTTCACGACCGTTTGAGGCCACGGCGGGTTCGATGCCGCAGCGCCGCAGCATCAGGATGGCAAGCCGTTGGTTGACCGGGTTGTCCTCCGCGATCAGGACGCGTAGCGGCAGGAACTCGGTCGAGGGTGGTGGAGCGGGAGGGCGTTCCGTGCCGAGGGATTGACCGTGTGCCTTGTCGGGAGCGCCAAGCCACGGAAGGAGCGAGTCCGGCAGGAGTGGCTTTGCGATCCATCCGCGGATCCTGAATTCCTCCTGTTGTCGGGCGGTGGGCGGGTGCGACTTCGGAACGAGGAGGATGATTTCGCTATTGGCGAATCGTGGATCCTGACGCAGGCGATGGATGGTTTCGCCCGGGAACTCGCCCTTGATGGGTCGATCGAGCACCAGACGCTCCACGCAAGGGCCGGGATTGGAAGACGGGAGGGGGATGTGGTCCTCGGAGGCGACGAGGGTGGGCGGTGGGAGCTGGAGTTGGGCAAGCAGCTTTGGAAAGCGTTCGCGGGTCGTGGTACTGCTGGAGATCAGGGCAAAGGTGGTTGGAGTCGTGGTGGCGTAGACCGGGGCGGGGGCATCCACGGAGGCGGGCAATGTGAAGTGGAAGGAGGAGCCGCGGCCCGGGATGCTCTCACAGCGGATGGTGCCGCCCATGAGGTCGGCGAGACCGCGGCTGATGGCGAGGCCGAGGCCGGTGCCCCCGAACCGTCGGGAAGTGGAGGTGTCGGCTTGTTCGAAGGGTGCGAAGAGCCGGCCGAGTGTTTCGGGAGCGATCCCAATGCCGGTATCGCGAACGGTCCAGAGGAGGGTGACGCGATCGTTGGGTTGTTGGATGGCCGTCAGGGTGAGGTCGATCTCGCCCCGTTCGGTGAACTTGATGGCGTTGCTCAGGAGGTTGAGCAGGACCTGCCGGATGCGGCTTTCGTCGCCGATGACGCGGTGGGGGACATTGGAATCGATGGCCGCGCAAAGTTCGAGTCCATGGGCATCGGCCGAGGCGCCGACGACGTCGAGGACATCACGGAGGAGGGTTGCCGGGGAGAACGGGGCGGACTGGAGGGTGAGTCGGCCGGCCTCGATTTTCGAGAAGTCGAGGATGTCACCGATGATGGAGAGCAGGGCTTCGGCAGATTGGCGGGCGGTGGAGGCGAACTCGCGCTGGACGTGGTCCAGTTGGGTGTCGAGCAGAAGGGAAGTCATTCCGATGACGCCGTGGAGGGGGGTGCGGAGCTCGTGGCTCATGTTGGCGAGGAATTCGCTCTTGGCATGGTTGGCGGCTTCGGCGCGTTGCTCGGCACGTTTGCGTTCCCGGAGTTCTTCTTCGAGGGCCCGCGTGCGGACGCGGACCTCCTCACCGAGTTGGTCGCGGTGCTTCGTGAGGGCCTCCGCGGCAGCGGCGACGGAGGCGGTCATCCGGTTGAAACCGCCGGTGAGGTATCCGATTTCATCGTTGGATTCGATGGGAAGGGGCTGGATGCGGTGGCCCTGTTCGACTTGCTGTACGGCCGCGACGAGCCGGTCCAGTGGAGCGAGGAGATCTCGCCGGAGCGCCCAGCCGAAGAAAGCGATGAGCAGGACAGGCGAGCCGAGGATCACGGCGGCCATCTGGACGCCGAAGGTCGCGAACTGGCGGCGCCATTCGGCGACGACGTCGATGGCAAAGCCAGCCGCAGGAGGGCCCTGATGGCTTGGATGCCCGCGATAAAGCGGGACGTCTGGAATCGATGCCGTCGGGCCCGGGAACACCCCGAGGAACTGGATGTTTGGCGGCTGGGCGGCGGCGTCCGGATCCCGGTTGTCGATGTCGGCGTAGTTGAACTGGATCCGTCCGTCCCGGTGCAGGATCGCCTGGAATTCCGGTGTGAAGGACGGTTGCTGCCAGCAGCTGAGCCTCGACC
>JBIKWS010000727.1:0-2794 GCA_044356195.1 Cyanophyceae cyanobacterium | reverse complement strand
CGAGGTCACACGGCGCATCGCGAGCCCCAAGCGATCCCCCTCTTCCAGTTCACTGCCCGCCAGCCAACGGCGACCGGCCCAACGCCCGGCCCGAAGTGCATTCTCCAGTTCCTCCCCCTCCCAGCCTTCCAATGGCAGCAGGCCCGACTTCAACCACGCGAACCAGTCGTCTTCCGATCCCTCGTCCGCCGCCACGCGCAACGCCGTCCGCGTCAGTTCCACCAGCGGGTGGTGTCGAAGCCCGTGCCGATGATCGAGGAAGCTGGGAATCCCGCGTTGGCGGAACACCCGCGCGAACACCGGCCCATACTCCTCCAGCGAACGCACCAGCACCGCCGCATCGCGATACCGCCCGCCAGTCCGCACCATCGCCTCGATGCATCCCGCCGCCGCCTCCGCTTCCGCATGCGGATCCGGGCATCGCACGCAACGCACCGCCGCACGCTCGGCGACACCCTCCGGCATTGGCACCGGGATGCCCGTGGCCATGCGCAGTTCCAAGGCCCGCAACACCGGGCTCTCCTCGAAGCGACCGATCGACCGGCCGAGTTCAATCACCTCGGGCTCGGAAGTCGCGTGTGCCGCCAACGCCGCGTGGCACGCCCGGAAGGTCCGTTCCACCACGTTCCACAATCCCACCCGACCACCCGCCGCCGCCGCCGAATCCAGGCAGAAGGCCGCCGTCGTGCGCCGCGCCCGACGCGACAGGGCCGCCAGCAACGCCACCTCCGCCGGGGTCATCTCCGCGAACCCGTCCATCCACACGGCGTCAAACCACGGCTCCGCAGTACCATCCCGCAACGCCGCCACCGCCTGCCACGCCAACTCCGAGGGATCCTCGAGCCCGGCGGTCTTCAGCCATTCCTGATAGCCCTCCAGTAACCGCGACCAATCCGACAACTTCCATCGCAGCGACTCGGGCAATGTCCCCTGCTCCGCCAAGCTCCGCAAACGCCCGGATCCCATCCCGAATTCCTGGAAGGTCCGCAGCACACCGGAGACATCCCGCGCCAACCCTGCAGCGCGCGCCGAACGTCCGAAGTACTTCAACGCCGCTTCCTCCCGCCCCAGCAACGCGCGCAACACCATGATGCGCCCTTCCTCACCCAGCACGTCCTGTTCGCGTTTCCCCGACCGCTTCAGCACATACCGCGCAAGACGCTCGAACGACACGATCTCCAGCCGGGTGAACCCGCCCACCACGCCGTCCATCAGGACCTGGCGCTCCAACTGGAAGGTCGCCTGCTTCGGGGCCACAAACAGCAACGGAAGCCCCACCGGTCCCGACCGCAGCGCCTCGCGCACCTCAGCCACGCACCGGTGGGTTTTCCCGCTTCCCGCAGGCCCCAGCAAGAACCGCACGTCCATCTGCCAAACCTCTCCTCCCACGCCTCCCACGCCAAGGGGACAATTCCAAGCCCCCTTCCCCACTTGCGCCTTGAAACCGCCTGCCGGCGTTCCCAGCTTCCGCCGTCTGACGAGCGCTCCCGCCACTCCCGTGCCCACGAAGGCCTCCGCACCGCGCCCTCCCGCGCTGTTCCCGGAGTCGCTCGCGCATGCCCTGGTGGAAGCCGCCAGCGCCACCTCCGAGACGGAACTCTCCGGCATCTCCGCCGCCGCCCAACCCTACCTCGCCGCGCTCTTCCACCGCGCCCAACCCCAGCGTGTCCTGGTGGTCGTCACCGATGGACTCAAGTCACAGGAACGCATCCACGCCGACATTGCCACCTGGCTCGAACCCGGCCCGGCTCCACTCTTCCACGCCGCGTGGGAAACCCTGCCCCACGAGAACAAACTCCCGCACGCCGACGTCATCTCGGAGCGCCTCGAAACCCTCATCAGCCTGACCTCCGGTCCAGCGGATCGTCCCCGCATCATCGTCACCTCCGTCGTCGCCCTCCTGCAACGCACCTTCACCGGCCAGGACCTCCGCACGCGGACCCGAACCCTCAAGCGCGGCGACACCCTCAATCCCCTCGACCTCATCGAATGGCTGGAGGAACAGGGCTACGAGCCCGAAGCCCAGGTGACCGGCAAGGGCGAACTCTCGTGGCGCGGCGGCATCGTCGATGTCTGGCCGCTGTCCTCGCCCTGGCCCATCCGACTCGAGTTCTTCGGCGACGAACTGGAATCCCTCCGCGAGTTCGATCCCGCCGCACAGGTTTCCCGCGAGACCGTCCACGAAATCATCATCCCACCCGCCGGCGAACTCGGCCTCCTCAAGCCCGGCCGCTCACGACTCGCGGCGGCAGACGCCCCCGCGCAAGCACCCGCGGCTGAACCCGCGCTGGGCTCGCTCCTCGACTTCCTTCCCGCGGATTCCCTGCTCGTGCTCTGCGAGCCGGACGCCCTCCTGGACCAGGCCTTGCGCTATCGCCAGCAGGTCCCGCCAGGCGACCGCTTCTCCGTCGACTGGGATACGGTGCTCGCCGAGGCGGACACCCGTGGGATCCGTCGGCTGCAACTGTCCGAAAGCATCGGCGTCACCGAGGACCACGAAACGGATCGTTCCAACGCGCCCAGCCATCCGATACCCGGTCTCGACGCCTACCGGCCCATTGGATCCGCCCTTCCGGATCCGCAGATCGCCGAAGCCCAGCGCCGTGAGTTCTTCCAGCAACTTCATCGCTGGATGCGGCAGGACCATCAGGTCCACGTCTTCTGCGGGCACGAAGGCGAACGCCAGCGCTTCCGCGAGCTCTGGACCGAGTTCGCCCTGCCGGAACCTCCGCCCGAGTGCCACATCGGCGTCCTGAGCCGAGGATTCATTGTCCCCGAAGCCCGCCTCGTCATC